>CALDEN010000322.1 GCA_937942405.1 uncultured Saprospiraceae bacterium | reverse complement strand
CCTACAGCCTTATCGTACCATCTGAGAGCATTTTTATTGTCATTGAGGTATTGGTGAGACTTTCCTAGTAAGTATGCTTTCTGAGCCTTAATATCCTTCTCATCACTGGATTCATACTCTTTTTGGAGTAAATCTACAGCTACGCTATACTTTTTGGAATTATAGGCTACTTGACCATTGTTGACTTTATTTGTGTACGCACAAGAGAGTAAAGTAAGAAGCAGCAATGATATAAGTATCCTCATAAGTCCTACAAATTAAAAAAGCCCATTCACATAACGTAAATGAGCTTTTTAAATTTTTAAAATTTCTATTTATTATGCCTTGCTCGCAGCTCTAGAAAACGTCTTTTTATCTGATTTTGAATCAGAAGAACTTGTTTTTAAATCATCTGCGAGATCTCTTACGATCGGTGTAGCTACGAATATAGAAGAATATGTTCCTACTATGATACCTACAACTAGTGCAAAAGCAAATCCTTTGATACTTCCTCCTCCGAAGACGAACAAGATCGCAACCATCAACAATGTCGTTAATGAAGTAATGATCGTTCTAGAGAATGTACTATTGATCGCAC
Source organism: uncultured Saprospiraceae bacterium (assembly GCA_937942405.1). Classification (GTDB taxonomy): domain Bacteria; phylum Bacteroidota; class Bacteroidia; order Chitinophagales; family Saprospiraceae; genus JAHDHU01. The sequence continues at coordinate 4,663 of CALDEN010000322.1, read as the reverse complement.
CATTGATTACTTCGTCTTTTGACTTATTCGTATAGATACCCATGTCTTCTCTGATTCTATCAAATAAGACAACTGTATCATTTATCGAATATCCAATAACCGTCAAAATCGCTGCGATAAACGCCTGATCGACCTCCATCGTCCATGGAACGATACCCCATAATAATGAGAATACAGATAACACGATCAATGAATCATGTAATAAGGCAGCTACTGCTCCCAAACTATATTGCCATTTGTTAAATCTGATAAAGATGTATAAGAAGATCAATATCAATGCAAATATTCCTGCATAGAACGAACTCGTCTTAATATCATCTGCAATCGTAGGTCCTACTTTACTAGAACTGATGATGTGTGTTACGTTTTCTGCATCTGGCATACTGAACTTTTCTAAGCTCACTGTAGATCCAGAAACAGCTACTAAACCTTCATGAAGTTTAGCGATCACTTTTTCAGATGTTCCTTTGTCCGTATTATCGATCAGATAATCGGTAACGATCTGATACGTATTGGCAGTACTTACTGATTTTACAACTGGGCTCGTTCCGAACACATTTGCTAATCCATCTCTGATATCTTCTGCTGCAACATCCTCAGCCATCTCTACTGTATACGAGTACCCTCCTCTAAAGTCTACTCCTAAATCGAAACCTCTTGTAAACATTGACGCAAGTCCAGCTACTAATAATGTACCTGATATGATGTAAGCCATTTTTCTTTTTCCTAACCAATCTACTTGTAGATTAGCAAAAGCGTTTTTAGATGCTCCCGTCCAGAAAGTCAAATCTTTTCCTTTGGCAGTCCACCATTCCATCATCAATCTAGTCACTAATACTGCTGTAAATAATGAACAGATCACACCGATGATTAATACTACTGCAAATCCTCTAATCGGTCCTAAACCGAAATAAGCCAATACTCCTGCTACTAATAATGTAGTAACGTTGGCATCGATAATCGCTGAATATGAGTTTTTAAATCCATCTGCTATAGAAGCTACTGTAGATTTTCCTGCTCTGAGCTCTTCCCTGATACGCTCAAAGATGATCACGTTTGCATCTACTGCCATACCGATCGTCAAGATGATACCTGCAAAACCAGGTAGCGTCAATACCGTTCCAAATGAAGCCAATGCTCCAAATATGAAAAGCATGTTGGCAAATAGAGCGATAATAGATATGATTCCTGATCCTCCATAATAGAAGATCATAAATAATAATACTAGACCAAATCCGATGATCATAGACCACATGGATGAGCTAATGTTTTTCTTTCCTAAAGATGGCCCTACTGTAGAAGACTGGATGACCCCCAGCTTAGCAGGCAACTTTCCTACTTCTAGTATCTGTGCTAGATCTATTGCTTCTTGAGTAGTAAAGTCCCCTGTGATCGATGTGTTTCCACCTGTAATCGGGTTAGTTACTCTCGGGGCAGATACTACTTCGTCATCTAAAGCGATCGCAACGATACGATTTCCATTATTAGCTGCTCTAGTCGTCATGTCAGCCCACTTCTTAGCACCATCTGGCTTCATACCGAGTGTTACTTGGATCTTACCTGTTGTTGGATCTGGACCTTGACCAGCTTCGTTTATTACATCTCCTTCGATCGGAGCCTTTCGAGTACCTGGTATTGTCTTTACCATGTATAACTCATACTCGCCTAAACCTTCTCTAGTTTCAGGATCAGAAGTTTCCTTTGCTCCCCATAAGAACTTAGAATTGGATGGAAAAAGTGATTTAATATTGGGTCTGTTTAACATCTCCATTACTTCGTCTCTATCGCTTCTATCCGCTACTCCCATTACTGGCCTGTAGAAGTTCTGTCCAGTATTCGCTCTAAATTTAGAGAACAGTGGTCCTTGGTTTGCAAATGGATCTACTCTTTCTGAAACCTGCATTGTAGAATCTGAAACATTTCCGAGCTCGTCATACACAGGAACATAAGTGGTGTCCATCACTACCGCTGCTGCTGTAGAAAGACCTGCTTCATCCTTTAATCTTCTATCAGCTTCCATAAAAGCTGTTACTACTCCTGGATCAGCGACTTCATATGTATCCCAAAACTCAAGCTTTGCACCTTTAGTAATAAATTCTTCTGCTCTCTTCTGATTATCCATTCCTGGCATCTCCACTAAGATTAGATCTCTACCTGCATCTAGTGTTACATTAGGTTGTGTAACTCCTAGCTTATCGATTCTTTTTCTTAAACGATCAAATGTATTTTGAACGGTCTCACTTACTTTAATTCTCAGCAGTCTTAAAACCTCACCATCTGTAGACTCTATATTGAGTTCATCCCTAAGTGCAGGATTTTTCAAAAAGATCTTTGATAATTTTTTCCCAGAATTCAATCTTGAAAATTCTTGGCCGAAAAGAGCCACAAAATCAGACTGAGAGTTTTTTTGTGCTTCTTTTGCATTTGCTAAAGCAAGATTAAAAGACTCATCTTTATTTTCGCCTGAGAGCGAAAACAACAAATCTTGTATATCAACTTGTAAAACCGCACTCATTCCCCCCTTCAAATCGAGCCCTAAAGCGAGCTGCGTTTTCTTTAACTCTTCGTAGGTATAATCCTTGAGAAGAGGAATAGAGAATATCTTTTCTGAAGACATAGAGTCTAAATAAGAAGTCCGAGCTTGCTTATATCTTACTGCTTGCTCATCTCCTGAAAAACCAGCTGCCATTTCTTCGGCATATTCTGCTGCATTTGACTCTACTTTGTTAGTCGGTAACATGTAAAGAAACTGTACCAACGTTACGATGACCAGTAGAATTAAAAAGAGCTTTATTAAACCTTTTCCTTGCATTATACTTTATTTACTTTTTTGGCAAAAAACGCCGCAAATATACAGTTTTTAAGCGGGCTTTTGCTGCTAAGACCAAGTGTTTTGCAGCTAGCGACGAAAACTATATACTAGTTATCCTAAATGTTATAAAATTACTTGGCTGCAAAGGAACTAATTACATTCTAAAAACACTTAAACTTGTGTATAATTTATTAATTCAATTAAAACAATCAAATGGGATTATTTTCATTTTTAAAGAATGTAGGTCGTAAAGATCTTTCAGAAAAAGTTGAGAAAGTAGAAGAAAGTGCAGTAGATGTGGCTGCAGCCAATGCTCGTAAATCAAGGTTACTAGAGGACATCGTTTCAGGATCAGGGCTAGAAGTAGAAAATCTTGCAATGGACTATAGTGACGAAAAAGTAACTATATACGGCCAAACGAGTTCTGTAGAGGATAAAGAAAAAGTGATCCTAATGGTAGGAAACGTAGATGGTGTGGGAGCTGTAGATGATAGACTATCTGTCGTAACTCCTCCTCAGTCGACTTTTCATGAAGTACAATCTGGAGAGAGCTTATCTAAGATCGCAAAGAAATATTACGGAGATCCTATGAAATACATGGACATCTTCGAAGCCAATAAACCAATGCTGGCTGACCCTGACAAAATCTATGTAGGTCAGACTTTAAGAATACCTAATGCATAAGTAATCAGCATTAAATAAAAAAAGCCGTTCTAAAAAAGAACGGCTTTTTTTATGTCTATACTTTACTATTGCTATTTATTAAGGCTCCAATCGTATTCCTCATAGCTTATTTTATCGATGTCCTGTCCTGAATATTTTTGAAGAAAACTTTTCAAATCTCCGAAATCTACCGCATACCACTCAAAAATCTTAGAAACCTTTGCATCGCCAGACGCTATGGTGTTATATGCTTTATCTTCAATAAACTTCTTGGTACTCGACTCCAACTGCTGCTCTAGCCTTTCTGGATCCCATGCTTCATTCCTTAAAGGTGGGCATGATTTAGCGGCACAGTTTACGGCAAAATGTATTCTCGGTTCATTGAAATCTGGTCGGATGATGTCGTTTTCTATGTTATTTAAAGAATAGGTTTTTCCTCCTATTTTGATCCATTTTTTGTCCCATGGCTTACCTCCTTCTAGGTCTGTAATCGACTTTAATGGATAGTTGTCTAAGATGAGTTTTACGGTATAGGCATTGTAGGCATTGATCCAGTAAGCCAGCTTCTTATTTCGAGACCAATCTGCTGTAGGTGGATTATTACTGATCAGAGCCAGATAAGTTTCTAATCTGTTTTTCTCTGTGAGTAGCCCCTGATAATTTACCTTCCCAGCTGCACTGACATATGTTTTAAGTAAGTAATTCCAGTCTTTATGCATATCTACTGCTACGGGTGTGGAAAGCTCCGTTACAGCTCCGTCCTGCTCTTGTGATTCAGTGAGCTTATCTTTGCTACTTTGGTCAATTATTGCGGGTATTACAGCTGAAGTGTTCTCTACTTTTGGTTTTGGTGGAGCTACTTCCTCGATTTCCGAACTAGCATCGTCATCGGTCGTCGGTGCATTATTTCCATTACTTATATCTTGAGGAATAGCTGTCTCCTTTATTTCCTCTTTCACTGAAATCACAACTTCATGCTTTCCAACCGTTTTTTCTGATGGAAGAGTACTCTGTTTAGAAGTCGGATTTGCATATGTAGTTTTAGGTCGAGGTTTTTCTTCTGAAGATGATTTTTCTTCGACGGCTTTTGCGGGTACCTCATCCTTCTTAACATCAACACTATCTTCCTCTTTAAAATCTGTGGGTGATTCAGTTTTAGTAAGAATGTCGGATTTTATGCTTTTAGAT
>CALDEN010000321.1 GCA_937942405.1 uncultured Saprospiraceae bacterium | reverse complement strand
TCTACTATCTTTTTATCCATTCTTAAGAGATAAGATCTCTCTAAAGTTTTGAATCCAAAATAATCGAAGGTAAAATCTCTATCGTAAATAATTGCTGAGTCTATTCTATCAGCATTCTTTTTAATGATTTGAAAAGTAGATTCTCCGATTAAACCAGCTTTTTGATTGGTTTTAGGATCTATGTAATTGTATAGAGCATCCATTGTTTCAGAAAAACTCTTGTTCGTATCTTTATGAAGATTAGATATGGCAATTCTCGCTGCTAGTTGTGCATAATCAGGATGCTTAGTAGACATAGATGCAGCGGTCTCTGCCGCTAGATTATCTAGCTCTGTTGTACTCACCCCGTCATATAATCCCTGCACCACTCTCTGAGATATTTCCAGTGGTTTTATATGTTCTTGGTTAAGGCCGTAACAAAGTTTATTTACTCTAGCCGTGATTTTATCAAAACTTACCGTTTCTGTTTTTCCACTTCTTTTTACTACTTGCATTTGTTCTTACTTTTTAAATATCTTCTAATAGTGTAGTTTCCTCAAGAGAGACAACTCGTCCATTAGAGTCATGTCCTCTTTCTTCAAATCTCAGTTTGGGTTCTTAAAAAAAACAGTTTGTTTAAAAGTCTTCGTCAAGAGAAAAAACCTGTTTACCAGTTTCTGCTCCTACTCCAGATTTTCTGTAGTCTCCTACTCTCTTCTCAAAAAAGTTGGTCTTTCCTTGAAGAGAAATAAGATCCATCCATGGGAATGGATTTTCTACATTAAATACCTTATCGTTTCCAAGTTGTGCCAATAGTCTATCGGCAACAAACTCGATATATTTACACATGTCATCAGAATTCATTCCCAGTAATCTTACCGGTAAAGCATCTGATACAAATTCCTTTTCTATTTCTACGGCATCTACAATGATCTTCTCGACAACACTCTTATCCAACTGGTTTTCGATATGTCTGTTATACAGAAGACAAGCAAAATCACAATGCATTCCTTCATCTCTAGAGATAAGCTCATTAGAGAATGTTAGACCAGGCATCAATCCTTTTTTCTTTAACCAGAAAATAGAACAGAAAGATCCACTAAAGAATATTCCTTCTACCGCTGCAAATGCAATCAATCTCGTTTTAAAATCACCATTGTCTATCCAGTTCATAGCCCAGTCCGCTTTTTTACGAACACATGGCATGTTATCTATAGCATTGAAGAGATAGTTTTTCTCTTCAGTGTCTTTTATGTAGGTATCGATGAGTAACGAGTATGTCTCAGAATGGATGTTTTCCATCATGATTTGAAAACCGTAGAAAAACTTGGCTTCTGTATACTGAACCTCGTTTACCATATTCTCAGCAAGGTTCTCATTTACGATTCCATCACTCGCTGCAAAAAACGCCAAAACATGCTTTATGAAATGTCTTTCATCATCGTTTAGTTTATTAGCCCAGTCCGATAGATCTTGATGCAGGTCTATTTCTTCTGCAGTCCAAAAACTCGCTTCTGATTTTTTATAAAATTGCCAAATGTCATCGTGCTTAATTGGGAAAAGTACAAATCGATTTGGATTCTCTTTTAATATTGGTTCAATACTCGTATTCATGGCAGGATTATCAATTTCTATGTTCTTAAATTAAAATATTCACTTCATTTCTCTCAATACTTACAGTTTTGATAGAAGGACTTTTAAATAAAAACATATTTAAGAATCTCTAATATATGTAAACTACTCGTCTGACAAAAATAGCATTAACAATATTTTCATATATTTATTAATGCTACATGTAATTTCCTGATTATTAGTCAGAAGTCAAGAAATACTATTCTCAACTTACTAATTTTTATAAGGGATTTACGTCTTTAATGATGACACAAAGAAACATAGAAAAAACTGAAATGTATCTCAAAAGTTATTAACAAGCTGTGGATAACTTAGCTAACATATTAGAAATCAGCATAATATGAAAATTGTTAAATTTAGGAATTGTGGATAACTCAACATATTTTAACTTTCACTAATATGTTAGGAGCTCTTATTCAGTTTAAGAATCGCTACTTTCTAATCTTACCAAAAAACCACATTAAACTAAATCCCAATACGATGGAGATGGTAATAATTCCTGGAAAAGCATATTTGGAGTCACGAAATGGAAGATATTCTAAATTCATCCCATAAAAACTCGCAACCAGTGTAGGCACCATCAGTATGATCGTAATAATGGTAAGTCGTTGGATAAATACATTTAGATTATTGGATACAATCGATGCATAAGCCTCCATCGTACCTCCGAGTATGTTGGTATATACGTTTGACATCTCTAATGCTTGACTATTGTCGATCAGTAAATCCTCAAACAGATCATCGTGATATTCTAAATCTCTAATTTTGAGAAGATCTGTACGCTTCATTTTCATTTTGAGAAGCTCATTGGTACTCAGAGCGGTAACGAAGTATACCAAACTCTTTTCGATACGGAGTAACTGTTGCAATTCAGCATTTCTACTCGAGTTATATAGTTCTTGTTCGATGAGATTCCTTCTAAGATTGAGCTTATTGAGACATTCGAGAAAGCTTTTTACGTTTTGCTCCATAAGCTGAAGGGCAAATAACTTCCGATCATTGGGATTGAACTTCTTGATGGTTCCTAGGAAGAATTTTTCCAGTACTGGATTTTC
>CALDEN010000320.1 GCA_937942405.1 uncultured Saprospiraceae bacterium | reverse complement strand
TGAGCATCCCATATTTTATCAAATAATGTTTTTGCCATAATTTCTATGCTATCATTGCAGGAAACAAGCCCTTAAGCAATGTCCCTAAGTCTTCATCGTTTATCTCTTTTTTACGATCCGCCAAATCTATAAATTTTTCATAGGCTATATCTAATTGATCTTTATAAAGATTGTAACCGACTTCTTTGGCTCTGAAGGCCAATGCTGCTCTCCCGCTTCGGGCAGTGAGTAGTATGAGTGATTTCTCTGCACCGACTGATGCAGGATCTATGATCTCATACGTGAGTGTATTTTTTATCACTCCGTCCTGATGTATTCCTGACGAGTGGGCAAAAGCATTGACCCCGACGATGGCTTTGTTTGCCTGAACGGGCATGCTCATCGATTCTGAGACTAGCTTACTTAAGCGATTGAGTTCTTTGCTTTGGATATCTGTGTAAAAACGATCTCCCATCCGATGCTGTACGATCATCGCTACCTCCTCTAGTGCTGTATTACCTGCACGTTCTCCGATTCCATTTATGGTTACTTCGACTTGTCGAGCTCCGTTGAGGATTCCCGCCATCGAATTGGCTGTAGCCAAACCGAGATCGTTATGGCAATGGGTAGAGAGTACAGCTTTATGAATCCCTTCTACGTTCTCGTAGAGGTATTTTATCTTTTCTCCATACTCATGTGGAAGACAATATCCAGTGGTATCAGGAATGTTTAATACCGTGGCTCCTGCAGCAACTACCGCAGAGCAGACCTTGGCCAAAAATTCATTATCCGTACGACCAGCATCTTCTGCATAGAACTCTACATCGTGGACAAACGACTTGGCGTATTTTACAGCATTTACTGCTCGCTCTAGTACTCCTTCTCTAGTAGAGTTGAATTTATACTTAATGTGTGTCTCAGATGTTCCTATGCCTGTATGTATTCTAGGTCTCACCGCATGCTTAAGAGCTTCCGCTGCTACTCTGATGTCTTTTTCTACTGATCTAGTGAGACCACAGACGATGGTTTCTTTGATGTTTTTGGAGATTAACTCCACAGACTCAAAGTCTCCAGGACTAGAAACCGGAAATCCGGCTTCGATGATATCGACCCCTAAATTTTCTAATTCTTTGGCGATTATGAGCTTCTGACTGGCGTTCAATTTACAGCCCGGAACTTGCTCTCCATCTCTCAAGGTAGTGTCGAAAATCTGAATTTTATCTTTCATACAATTTAAGTCTTACTAAAAGTATACTTCAAGTACAAAGTTTACCAACTAATATTATTTTTTATTACAATTTATAAATACATTTATCAAATATTAAACAACTGATTATCAATAATATAAATACGATTTAATTACAATTGCAAAAGACAAAAACAGCAAGACTCAGTGAATTAATAAAAACACTCACTTCGAGCGAAAAAAGGAACTTTAGCTTGACCGCAAAACGGTCTGGAAGAGCCAAAATGCTCTATTTTCAGTTGTATGAGTATCTAGAAAAAAATGAGGTTTATAACGAGGAAAAAATCCTCAAAAAAATCAAGGGATTAAAAAAGGCTCAACTATCCAATGTCAAGGCCAATCTGTATCGACAGATATTACGCTCTCTCAGAGACCTCAATAAAGACGCTTATGTCGAAATTAAGGCTAGAGAACACTTCGATTTTGCCAAAGTACTCTATGCCAAAGGGCACTATCAGTCCAGTTTAGAGATGCTACAAAAGGTAAAAAGACTTGCTCGACAGTCCAAGAATGACCCCTTGGTATTTTTGGCCTTAAGTTTTGAAAAACAAATCGAGTCACAACATGTCACAGGTAGCATGTCCCCTAAAGCGATCGCATTAGAGACCGAATCTAATCAACTTATAGACAGTCTCATTTTACGTAATCAGTTGTCTAATTTATCATTACAATTTTATGGTATATTTTTAGAAAAAGGATACGCCAAAAACGAAACGGATAGACGTAATCTAGAAAATTATTATTATTCAAAACTCCCTGATGTCGATATAGCTAGCCTCGATTTTTATCAACGCCTTTTTCTATACCAGTCAAAGGTGTGGTATTACAGTATATCGCATGATTTTGCTCAAGGCTATCGATGGGCACAGCGATGGGTGGATCTATTCGATGAGTTTCCGGAGATGAAAGTACCCGAAACCTCCGTATTTATTAAAGGCATCCACAATGTACTCAACACACTTTTTATGTCTAATAGACTGGATCGTTTTGATCAAGAATATGCACGTCTCGAACAATTTAATAATTCAGGCTTCTATAATCTAAGTAGAAATGAAAATGCACAACTCCAATTATACAAGCACACTCATCACATCAATCGGATATTCCTTAATACTAAATACTCCGAAGAGATCGATAAGCTCAAAGAACTGGAGACCCTGCTGGCCTCAGACATCGAACCCTGGGATCTAGATAAACGACTGACCCTGCATTATAAAATAGCCTGTGTCTACTTCGGAGCCAATAAACTAGAAAAAACAATCTACCACTTATCCAAAATCACCAATTTCTATTTTCCAGACTTTAAACTAGATGTCCAGTGTTTTGCCAGAATACTAAAGTTGATCGCCCATTTTGACCAAGGAGACACCTTACTGGTAAGTTACCAAGTAAAATCAGTCTATCGCTTT
>CALDEN010000319.1 GCA_937942405.1 uncultured Saprospiraceae bacterium | reverse complement strand
CTTATGTTCCATTTTGTCTATCCAGAAAAAAGAAGCTCATTGAGCTTAACGCTGTATAGCGAAAAATCAAGTAATCTCATTGCAGTAGACAATATATCTTCCAGCTCAGGATTTAGTTCTTTTGAAAATAATTTTGGAGCCATTACTAACACAGGTATCGAAATCAATCTTTCCTCCCTGATTCTAGATAGGGACAAACTAAAATGGCAAACGGGCATCGGTTTTTTGACCAATTCCAATACCGTAAGCGAAATCGCACCGTTCTCCGATCAGTTAAGTTTAGGAGGATTTACCGTAACTCAATCAGTGGTCTCAGAAGGGCATCCATATGGAGCATTCTATGGTAGGCAATTTGCAAGAGAAAATGGTCAGGTACTCATCGGTTCAGATGGATTTCCCTTTGACGATTTCCAATTTGCGATTTTAGGAGATCCGAACCCAGACTGGATCATGTCTTTTTTAAACGACCTCAAAGTGGGAAACAATATAGAAATAGCTGCACTGATCGAATGGAAAAAAGGAGGTGATAATTATTGTGGCACTTGTGGAACGCTAGACTATTTTGGTCTTTCAGAAAGATCCGGAGAAGAGCGAGGCGGTACTTTTGTATTTGATGGCATAACTACATCTGGAGAGACAAATACACAAGAAGTAGAACTGGCCCCCTCTGATGGTAGTAGCTCTCAATACTACAGGGTTCGTTATGGTTTTGGAGGATTGACTGAAATGAATATCCACGATGCCAGCTGGCTTAAATTAAGGCGACTATCTACAAGTTATGATTTATCAAGCTACTTAACTCCATCATTTCAAGGTAGCCTGAAAATGGGAATCTATCTTGAAAATATATTGCTATTTACAAAGTACCCAGGCATAGATCCTGAAACCAATTTATCAGGTAATTCTGGGGTATTGGGTTTTGACTATTACAATAATCCGAGTAATAAAACCTATGGGGCATTCATTAAAGTTCAATTTTAAAATCATGAATAAATCAACGCTATTTACAATCTTTCTGGCACTATTATTTAGTTCATGTGATATAACGGACACTAGTATCCCTGAAGACGGTATGAATACCATTACTCCCAACGATCTTCTAGAATCGAGCATTGCACAGATGGCTTTTAATCAATCTGCGTTGGGCAGTAGAACATGTGCAACGCTAGTGCAATACTATGGGGAGTTTAATTCTAAAGTAAATTCTTTTGATGGATATTTATTTAATTCATCTTTTTTCAGTGCATTATGGTCAGATGGTTATTATGCTGGGAGTCTTGTCAATATTAAAGAATTAAGAGATTGGGCTATAGCCAATAATGATACGGCATTAGAATCGATCGCAATGGTACTACAGGCAAATGAGTTTCATAATATTACACTGATGTTCGGGGATGTCCCCTATTCAGAGTCTTTACTGGGTTCTCAAAATATTGCTCCTGCATACGACACACAAGAACAAATAATTTCTGACTTAATTATTTTATTGGATTCTGCAATAAGTAAGATGCAGAATGCAGATAGTTTAGATCCTGAAATTGCGGCTAGTGATTTAATCTTTAATGGAGATATAGGACGCTGGATAAAATTTGCATATGGACTCAAAGCGAGAATATTAGTAAACAAACTCAATAGAGGCGATGTCGATTTTAATGAAATACTGTTTTCACTAAATAATTCTTTCCAAAATAGAGAAGAAGAAGCCCAGTTTCCGTTTAGTGGAGAAATCCCAAATCCTCATTATCTATTTGCAACACAAAGACCTTATTCGTTCTACATCAGTGATGTCTTTTATAATCTTCTTACGGATATAGGAGGCCCACGATTACCATATTATACTGTAACGAACGGTTCTGAATGGGTTCATTTTGTGCTCAATGAATTTGAACCAAGGCATTGCCGGGAGTCGGCATCTATTCCTTTGTTATCATATACTGAGATCTTATTTATGAAGACAGAGATCCTGCATCATATGGACAGTGATGTAATAGAAATGGGCCAATTATTAAAGTCGGCTGTAATTTCTAGCATGCAAGATCATGAAGTAGAAATTAATAATGATGCAGAGGTATTTGCAGATTCGTTTAGTGATTTATCTTTCCTTTCAGTTACGCAAAGACATCAGCGTATAATAGAGCAGGCCTATATCGCTTATTACGGATTTAATCATCTACAGTCTTGGTCTAACTTTAGAAGAACGAACTATCCAGCATTGGAGTCCACAGCAAGTGGTCCCAATCCTTTAAATCCAACAAATCGTATTCCTGTGCGATTTATTTATCCAGAAACAGAATACCTCTATAATAGTATGAATGTCAATGAAGCTGTAAATCGACAAAATGGAGCTTTGCTAGATGCAGATATGTGGATTTTTAATTAGAGAATAGAACCCAAAATAAAAAAGCCACACTGAATTAACAATGTGGCTTTTATTATATGTAAAAGTCTGATTTATTTCAGAGCTTCTATTTTAGCTTTGTATGCTTCTGCTTTGTCTAGTTGATTTTTTCTAGCGTAAATTTCTTTTAAAGCGATCAAGGTATTTACGTCAGCACCATTGAGTCCTTCAGCTTTGGCAAAGAATGGTAATGCTTGATCGAAGAGACCATCCATTTTCACTTTCGCCGCATCGTATTTAGCGGTACCAGCTTTAGAATAATCATTTGCCAAAGCATTTAATTCTTCTGTCATTCCTGCAGCTTGATTGTAGTACATCGCTCCGATACTATATGTTGCATCAAAGTTTGTCTCATCTACCGTTAAAGCTTGCTCATAATATTTCTTTGCAGACTCCATATCTCCAGTTCTCTCAGAAACACTTCCTGCAGTAACGTACACAGATACATTTTCAGGATCTGCTTCTATCGCTGAATCTAAAGCAGATTTGGCTCCAGCCATATCTCCACTTTGGATCTTTTCGTTGATCAAGGCAAACATTAAACCTTTGTCAGCTGGAAATTTCACTCTTCCCTCTTCTAAATATTTAGCATCAGATGTAATTTTATACAGAGCTTCATAAACGAGTGGCTCCTCAGAACCTGAGGTGTACAGTGATTTAAAGTATGGTGTAGCTTCAGTAAGCTTCTCTCCATAGTATCCTGTTACAGCAGTAGAAAACGTTTTTTCATTTACCGCCGCTTCATCTGCCAAAAAGCTTTTTCCACCATTTGCTGCTATCAGCTCATGAGCCTTAAGTACTGACGAGAAGTTATTAAAACTAGATGCATAGTCCTGTAGATTATAGTGTGTGATCGCAATATTATCTAAGTGTCTTTGCACAGACTCTAGACCCGTTACAGCAACTTTCTTTGCTTTTTTGTCATCTCCTGCTAATTCCAATCCTTTACTGTAGGCCTCGAACGAGCTCAAGGCTGCTTCTGGGCTTTGTAAAGCATAGGTAGGATCTAGTAAGGTCTTTCTGATTTCCATATCAGCCAAGGTTCCGTTTATTTCTCCTTTTAGGTTATAAAGTGCTGCAGCATTTCCATCTATAGCCATTGCTTCGTCTAGAAAGCTCATCGCATTGGTAAGTTCTGCTGCATTATTTTCTGTGTCTTTTACATATTTAGCCAACGCTTTTTTAGCGTTTTTCATTGGCTTCTTATACTCCTGAGCAGACATCGATGTTCCCATTAAAAGGATACCCATGAAGATCATTAAAGCTTTTTTCATCTGTCGATTGTTTAGTTTGTTTTTATGACAGATCAAAAAATCTGCCGTGTTTTAAAATTGTAACATTATTAGGACGATATATACGTCCTAATAATGTTGTTGAAATGTTAATTTATTCCTCTTCTCCTGATCCGATAGCATTTTCTGAATCGATTTCAGCCTCTTCTTCTGATTCTTCTGATTTTTTCATCACTGCTACATCGGCTATACTATCTCCTTTCTTAAGGTTGATAACTTTAACTCCTTGAGTAGCTCTACCCATCACTCTTAAATCACTTACTCCAGATCGAATCATGATACCGTCTTTGGTCGTGAGTAATAAATCATCTTCGTCGTTTACAGACTTAATGGTTATTACTTTACCAGTTTTCTCAGAGATGTTCATGGTTTTGACACCTTTTCCTCCTCTATTGGTCTGACGATACTCTTCAATATCAGATCGTTTTCCTAATCCATTTTCAGAACAGACAAAGATATTATTGTCCCAGTTTTCTTTCGTCCGAACGATAACACCTACTACATAATCGTTTTCATCATCTAG
>CALDEN010000318.1 GCA_937942405.1 uncultured Saprospiraceae bacterium | reverse complement strand
CCATCCTGTAGATATCCTCAAGGACATCGCCATAGTCGATACTCCGGGAACCAATACCATCGCGGATCATCACCAGGAGATTACCGAACGATTTATCCCACACTCTGATTTGATCGTTTTTGTTTTTGAAGCAAAGAATCCTTATCGCCAATCAGCTTGGGAGTTTTTTGACTATATAAATCAAGACTGGCATAAGAAAATCATCTTTGTACTGCAACAAAAAGATCTGATGGAACCTGCAGATCTTGTCATAAATACGCAAGGAGTTACGGACTATGCCCTCAAAAAAGGGATCAAAGAGCCCAATGTATTTGTGGTCTCTGCAAAAATGGAATTAGAAGATACTCCAGATAGTGGTTTCAATCCACTCAAAGAATACATCACTGATAACATCACTGGTGGAAAAGCCCCATTTCTCAAGCTGAGAAACAATGCTCAAACTGCAGATACCATTAATACCAAGATCGCTCATAGTATAGATCTGAGAACTGAGCAATGGAGCCTCGACAAAGAATTCAGGGATGATATCAAGGAAACATTGGCCTCTCAGCAGATCAAAACCGAAAAACAAATCGATTTTTTAGTCGAGAATCTAATCGCATCGTACGACCGCATCACCAGAGAGACCGAGATCGAGCTGAGCTCTGAGTTATCATTCATCCCGATGCTCAAGCGATCCTTCTCATCGCTGATGGGTAATAAGCAAGGGCCTAAAGAATTTCTAGAGCGACTGACCACTGACTTTGAAAAAGACCTAAACATCGCACTCAAAGATCGACTACAAACCGGTGTAATAGATATTGCCGATAATATACAGACCATGGCAAAACTGGTCGACTCCAAGATCAAAACAAGCCAGACCGTCTTAAAAGACAGCGACGAGATCTTTGCCGATATCGCCGATAAACGAGCAAATGTGCTCAAAGACCTCCAAGAAACCTTCAGTCAGTTCATGACTAAGTCTGAAAACTTCTATGATAAGTCACTCATGTCGGGTTCTGAAAACATGGCCCCTAATATGGCTGCAGGTGGTGGTATCGCCATCGTCGGCATCATCCTGGCAAGTGTGGTAAACGGAGCAGTCTTTGACATTACGGGAGGTATACTGACCACTGTAGGGATCTTATTTGCCGGAGTATCGGTAGGCTTTAAACGTCGTAAAATACTTTCAGGATTTAAAGAGGAGATCTCCAAAGGAAGGAAGCAACTGGAATCTGATGTCACTCAAAAGCTCAAAGAGTACACTGCTCGTATAAAGCAAAAGATCGATAACAACTTCTCTACTTTCGATGAGCATCTAAACCATGAAGAGCAGAAACTAGAAAGGCTCAATACGACCAAAGATGCCATTAAATCTTCATTAGCTGGTATCATCACTAAAATTGAGAAACATATTAACTAAGCTTATTTATCGAGCTGGGAGTTTTTACTTATTTTGGCTTTAAGCCAAAAAAGAATAGTAATATCGTACCATCTAATACGCAAATTATGAGAATATACATAGCCATAATCGGACTACTCCTACTCAGTAGCTGTCAAGAAAAAAACACCATGAAACACGCAACTGTTTTTGATCAATATGCCAACGAGGATCGGAAAGATCACCATAGTTATAGTAATCCATCAGAGGCTCTGGTAACCCACCTAGATCTAGTTATGGATGTAGATTTTGAAAAGAAGATCATCAACGCCACGGCGACCTATGATATACGTACTGCTCCTGGGGCCAAAGAAATTATTTTTGACACCAAAGATCTAAACATCAAAAGCGTACTCGTAGATGGAAAAGAACCCTCAAAAATGGATGTGGTTCTGAAAGATAAATTACTGGGATCTCCATTAACCATCGGCATCACAGACACATCTAAAAAAGTAACTATCGAATATAGCACTACCCCACAATCTGCTGCTTTACAGTGGCTTAACCCTCAACAGACCGCTGATAAAAAGCATCCTTTCTTATTTTCTCAAGGGCAAGCAATCCTTACCCGTACATGGATTCCATGTCAGGACAGCCCCGGAATACGGATTACGTATGATGCCAAAGTAAAGGTCCCTAAAGAACTCCTCGCAGTGATGAGTGCCTCTAATCCAACAGAAAAAAATGAAAGCGGAGTATACAACTTCTCTATGAAACAAGCGATTCCTCCCTATCTTATAGCGATCGCAGTGGGAGATATCGAGTTTGGGTCGATCGGTACTCAGTGCGGCGTATATGCAGAACCGAGCGTACTAGAAGGAGCAGTCTATGAGTTCGGTGATACGGAAAAAATGCTACATGCTGCAGAAAATCTGTACGGCCCATATCTATGGGATCGCTACGACATCATCGTATTGCCTCCGAGTTTTCCGTTCGGTGGAATGGAAAATCCACGATTGACTTTTGCTACACCGACGATCATTGCAGGAGACCGATCGCTTACCGCTCTGATCGCTCATGAGCTCGCTCACTCGTGGTCTGGCAATCTCGTGACTAATGCCACATGGAACGACTTCTGGCTCAACGAGGGCTTTACGGTATACTTTGAGCGAAGGATTATGGAAGCTCTCTATGGAAAGGAATATACGGATATGCTCGCCCTACTCGGTTACCAAGATCTACAAGCAGATGTCGACCACATCGGACATAGCCATGCAGATACCCATCTGATGCTCAATCTAAAAGGGAGAGATGCCGACGACGGAATGACAGATATCGCATACGAAAAAGGGGCCTACTTCCTCATGTCTCTCGAAGAGCAGGTAGGTAGAGAAAAATTTGATGCCTTTCTAAAAGCCTACTTTGAAAAACATAAATTCCAGACTCTTACGACTACAGAGTTTATCACTTACCTCAAAGAAAACTTGCTGGAAAAATATAACGTAAAAGGAAACATCGAAGACTGGATCTATGGCCCAGGTATTCCTGCTAACTGTCCAGTACCCGTCTCTGACAAGTTTACGATCATAGAAAACCTGATCAATGACGAAATCTCCAAAGGAGACTTTACCATCTCTGGAACCGATCAGTGGAATACACATCAGTGGATACACTTTGTCAGAAGCCTACCTACTGAGCTGACAGATA
>CALDEN010000317.1 GCA_937942405.1 uncultured Saprospiraceae bacterium | reverse complement strand
TTATACTGAGTAAACGATGTATAGATGAAATGTGTCTACCGTAAATTTTCATTCTCAATATTTTCTTTAATGGTTTGAAGGTGTACCTCACTGCTGATTGAAGCCATACTGAGCTTATCTTCCATTTCTCTAGAGGTCCTTGAATCTCTATTGCCCGTTATTCCATTTAATGTTTTACCAATGATTATGGAATGATACCGATATATGCATAATGTTACTTATAGGATAAGTGACAACTTATACACTCTTTGGTATTAGAAGAGAAATATTTTCAGTTTGGTCGGTACAACTGATAGACTATATGGACAATTCACTTTGAGAAAAATTTTCTTATGTATATTTTAAAAATAAAATTGTGTATCTTTAAATCGACAGTATCGGCTATGAGGATACTTGTATAATTTAAATCTTAAACGATTGATTCACAATACTTTCGATGTCAACTAACCAACAAATATTTAAAATGAAAAGAATATTACTTTCGGCATTTTTACTTGTAGCTCTAATGGCACAAATAAATGCTCAGAATTCTATAAGCCTTAAAATCAATCACAAATTGGCAAATGCTGATTTTACAATGAACCAAGGAGCTACTAATAATTTAGGTGATGACTTCAATGTAAATAGATTAGAATATTATATCTCAGAAATATCCGTAGTGCATGACGGGGGCTTAGAAACCGATATTGATGACCTATGGATATTAGTAGGTGCTGGCAGGACCGTAGATGTAGAACTGGGAGAGTATGATATTACTACAGTCGAGCAATTAAAGTTGCATATCGGAGTAGAAGAAGAATACAATCATCTCGATCCTTCGACTTATGAGAGTAGCCATCCTCTAGCTCCTAAGAACCCATCGATGCATTGGGGATGGAGTGCTGGATATCGTTTTGTAGCTATCGAAGGAAATGGGGGCAGTGATTTTAACCAAGTTTTTCAATTGCATGGTTTAGGTGATTCTAACTATTTTACAACAACGATAGACTTAGACATTACAGCAGAAAATGCAGCTTTAGAGATAGCCTTAGATGCAGATTATACGAGAGTGTTAGAAGATATTTCTGTAAGTAGCGGAGTTATTTCTCATGGCGAAACTGGGGCAGCTAAAAAATGTGTTGAAAATTTCAGAGACTTTGTTTTTAGTCCTGCAGGTGAGAGTGTTGCGACTATAGACTTTAGTGAAGTGAGCTCTTTTAAAACATTCCCTAATCCTGTGGTTAACGGCTCGACGAGAATTGAGTTAGATGTAACCCATGACATATATAGTTATGACCTCTCTATTACGTCTATGGATGGAAGACAATTGCAATACCTCAAAGCGATAAGTAATGGACAGCAGATCGATTTAAATGAGTATGCATCTGGAATGTATCTGATCAATCTAATCAAAGAAGGACAATCTAT
The DNA here is from genome assembly GCA_937942405.1 of uncultured Saprospiraceae bacterium. Lineage (GTDB taxonomy): Bacteria > Bacteroidota > Bacteroidia > Chitinophagales > Saprospiraceae > JAHDHU01. Next base: position 1,866 of record CALDEN010000317.1, on the reverse strand, counting down.
TATCTCGCACAAATTATTTGTGAGGTAATGAACACGAAATGGATCTATTTCTATCTATTCGTTATACTCATTGTGTCGTGTACCGATGAGGAGATAGAACCACTTCATACTGCTCCTGAATTTATGGAGATCCCTAGCGGTTTTGACGATATCGTATTTCCAGATGATAATCAATTTACAAATGCTCGATGGGAGCTAGGAAAGAAATTATTTTTTGATCCTGTCATGTCACTTGACAGTACAGTAAGCTGTGGTTCGTGTCATAAGCCGGATCTTGCCTTTAGTGATGAGGTCTCTTTGAGCTTAGGGGTAGAGGATAGAATAGGTACCCGCAATGCTCCATCACTTGCCAATGTGGCCTACCATCCATATTACACAAGAGAAGGAGGGGTTCCTACTTTGGAGATGCAGATATTGGTACCTATCCAAGAGCACAATGAATTTGATTTCAATATTGTGCTATTGGCTGAAAGGCTTCAAAACATTGCCATTTATAAGCAAATGTCTATCGATGCATATGATCGGGAGCCAGATGCATTTACAATTAGTAGGGCACTAGCCACATATGAGAGAAGTCTGATCAGTGGCTATAGTCCATATGATCAATACCAAAATTATAATGACAGCCAAGCCTTGAGCGATTCTGAAATTAGAGGAATGGATCTGTTTTTTAGTGAAGAGACCAATTGCTCGAGTTGTCATAGTGGCTTTAATTTTACCAACTATGAATTTGAAAATAACGGACTCTATCTAGATTATCCTGATGTAGGTAGATATAAATTTACGGGGGACGATGCTGATATCGCCACCTTTAAAATTCCGAGTTTGAGGAATGTCGGATTGACCAGTCCATATATGCATGATGGTTCTATGGGATCTTTAGATGATGTGATAGAGCATTACAATAACGGTGGAGCTGCTCATTTTAATAAGAGCGAATTGCTTAAACCATTGGGCTTAAGCAATAACCAAAAAGAGGATTTAAAAGCCTTCCTAGAATCGCTAACGGATGAAGCATTTGTGAACAATCCGCTTTATGCAAAGTAAATTAATATGAAGAAAAATATAACCTGTCTTCTTCTGTTTTCTCTTTCTTGCTTCATGATCTACTCATGTGGTGATGAACCTGTAGAGCTTATAGAATTGGATGAGACACCTTATGTATTGGAGTATGGAGTATTACCTGCACCTGATCTTCCTATGGACAATGCATTGACTCAGCAAGGTGTCCAATTGGGCAGAATGCTGTTTTATGAAAAGAGAATGTCATTAGATGGCTCACAGGCTTGTGCCAGCTGTCATAGGCAAGTAGACGGATTTTCTGATACCATGCGTTTTTCTGTAGGGGTAGAAATGCTGGAAGGAAATCGTCAAGCGATGCCTGTCTTTAATTTGGCATGGCATAGTAATGAGTTCTTTTGGGATGGGAGGTCACACCTGTTGAGGAGTCAATCTTTAATACCGATACAAGATCCGTTAGAGATGAATGAGACGCTGGATAATGTGATCGGAAAGTTGAGTGGATTACAGATGTATCGCGATCAGTTTATGAGAGCCTTTGGGTCAGAGGAAATCACAGCGGATAAAATGGCTCTAGCTATGGAACAATTCATGCTCAGCATAGTATCATATGACTCTAAATATGATCAATATCTAGCTGGAAACACAGAGCTATCGGAGAGTGAGGAGAGAGGCCGATTGCTCTTTGAGGCAGAATATAATCCTTTCTTTCCAGAGATCTCTGGAGCCGATTGTGCACACTGTCATGGGGGTGCAAATTTTGAAAACGATCAATTCATGAACAATGGACTAGATAGCGATGCAGACATTTCGGATATAGGAAGGCAAGCAGCGACAGGTGACATT
>CALDEN010000316.1 GCA_937942405.1 uncultured Saprospiraceae bacterium | reverse complement strand
CTCCACATCAGACAGCAAAGACGTAAATAATATAGAAGATACAGCCTATAATAATCTACCCCAGCAGATCAGAGCACCTAATCTAGATAAGGCATTTGTCTACTGCGGAGAGGTCTTACCCTCACACTTCGATGTACGTGAGCGACTAGATCGTGAGCTTCTCGTAAATAGCTACTGGCAGTCTAATACGATGCTGAGCCTTAAACGAGCGACGAGATATTTTCCGACGATCGAGCGGATATTTGCAGAGCATGGGATACCAGATGATTTAAAATATTTGGCTGTAGCCGAAAGTAATCTTACCAATGCTACGTCCTCATCCAATGCCAAAGGAGTATGGCAATTTATGAAGCCTGCAGGCAAAGAATATGGATTAGAGATAAACGATGAAGTAGACGAGCGATATCATTTAGAAAAATCAACTTTGGCAGCAGCCAATTATCTCAACTACTTACATAGACGCTTCGGAAACTGGATCGATGCAGCAGCGGCTTATAATGTAGGTCCTACAGCCTATAATCGGATCAAAGAAAAACAAGGAGGAAATTATTTTGATCTCAATCTAAACTCAGAAACGGCTCGATATGTATTCAGACTAGTAGCGATCAAAGAAATCATGTCTAATCCGACAGACTTCGGTTTCTATATAGACGCTCATCAGAAATATCCACCTCTAGATAACTACTATAAGGTAACCGTAAGTGAGTCGGTGCCGAGCTGGAGTGATTTTGCCGCAAAGCACGGAATCAGCTATCGAGTACTCAAGATCTACAATCCATGGCTACGAGAAAACAAGCTGACGGTCATAAACAATACCTATGAGATAAAAATTCCAAGGATCTGATACAACTATCTCGGTTGTAAACGCATCAAAGTACAAAACAACATATGCAACACATTTATACCTACATAAGCATCATCCTTTTACTGGCAGTGAATAGTCCCTCTTTATCGGCACAAGATATTCCACCTACTGCACCGACAGAGGCCACACCACCACCTCCGCCGCCATCATTACTGATTGAGGGAAGAGAAGTGTTTAAAGTTGTAGATGTAATGCCTCGTTTTCCAGGATGTGAGTATAAAGACTTTAGGGATCAAGCGAAGAAAAAATGTGCAGATGGCAAATTATTGAAGTATGTCTACAAGAATCTTAAATACCCAAAGTCTGCCAAGAAAGAGGGAATAGAAGGTATAGTGGTGATATCTTTTATAGTTACTCGGGATGGACATATATCTAATGCAGACGTAAAAAGAGCAATCGGAGGAGGTCTAGACTCTCTGGCACTAGAAATGGTTAACAACATGAACAATCTGAAGGAAAAATGGACACCAGGCACTATAAATGGTGAAGCAGTCGATGCTTATTACATACTTCCGATAAAATTTAAACTTTAGAATTAAAAGGAATTTAACACACCCTTAAGTCCACTTTTAGCGTCTCATAAAAAAATAGGATATGAAAACCAGCAAATTATTTACTTCACTGATGGGTCTCACATTTATGTTACTCTCTAGTCTATCTATAAATGCTCAAGAAAGAGAGCCTAACCCTCCGCCGCCGGCACCTGAGGTAGCGGAAACTGAGATCTTTAAAGTCGTAGAACAGATGCCTCGTTTTCCTGGATGCGAGATGCTGAGAGCATCAGAAGAAGTCATAAAAAAATGTGCAAACGAAAAAATGTTTGAGTACATCGGCAAAAACCTAGTCTATCCCAAAACAGCCAAAGAGGCAAAAGTAGAAGGTACAGCTGTTGTAAACTTTGTTGTCTCTAAAAAAGGACAGCTCGGTGACATCAAGATACTCAGAGATGTAAATGGCCACTTTGCAGATGTCGTAACTCAACTTATCGAAGGTATGCCTACATGGATACCTGGAAAACAACGTGGCAAAGCAGTCGCAGTAATGTATACCCTTCCGGTAAAATTTAAATTAGATAAAGACCTCCCTGTAAATGGAAAATCCAAGAAAGGGGATACTGGAGCTATGGACAAAAATGGAAAAGGAGACAAGATGAGCAAAGGCAAAAAAATGGGAACAGTAAGCCCCTTTGGGAAATCTGATAAATCTAAGAAGGTATTAAAAGACGATCCCAATGCCCCGACAGACATTCCACCGCCGCCGCCTCCCCCGCCAGCACCAAGTGAGGAAGAAAATGAGACATTCAAAATCGTAGAGCAGATGCCTCGTTTTCCTGGATGTGAAAAAATGAATATTACCGAAGAGGAAAAGAAAAAATGTTCGGATGAAAAAATGCTGCAGTATATCTACAAAAACATAAAATACCCATCTATAGCAAGAGAAAACGGCGTAGAAGGAATGGCGATCATACGATTTGTCGTAGAAAAAGACGGATCTATCAATGAAGCTAGAATCGAAAGAGATCCAGGATCTGGCATTGGTCAAGAGTCTCTCAGAGTCATCGAAAGCATGAACAATATGTCAGAAAAGTGGACACCAGGAACTCAAAAAGGTAAGCCAGTAAGAGTAATGTATACGATGCCGGTAAAATTTAAACTAGAAGGATCATCAAAGTCCTCTAAAAGAAAATGGTGGCAATTCTGGAAATAGAATAGCTACTTACAATTATAAAGCCCTTCTTGATGGAAATCAGGAAGGGCTTTTTTTATAA
>CALDEN010000315.1 GCA_937942405.1 uncultured Saprospiraceae bacterium | reverse complement strand
ATCGAGATCTCATTATTCTGCGTATCGTTGCGATAGGCATTAAATCTCCACTTGGTAGATCCTTTTTTGAATCGCAATATCTTAAATGGAATGGCCAGCTCACAGATCCAATGATCATCATACATACGAGCCTCCCCATACCACTTATTATCCCATGATGGATCGAATGCATTTCGATTCTTACCACCATTAGAGATCCATGCTTCTCGTCTAGCTCCGTACGGATTCATCCCAAAGAGATAAGCATTGGTCTTGTCGTTATACGTATCTAATAGGAAACTGATGTTGTCCGTCGCTCTAAAACCATAATCACGTTTGAGTGATTGCACTAAGAAGTCTCCACCTGATGAGTAGCATTTTGCAGTGATATAGACATTCTCTGCATCATAGGTGACTCTTATTTCCGTATCGCCCATAGCACTGACCGAGTCCACTGGAAAGTACTGCGAGAAGCCCGTCATCACATCTGCATCTTGCCAGCTCTGTTCGTCCAGAATACCATCTAGCGTAATGGCATCTTTGGCTCGTTGCACCTTAGTAGTAGGCGTACTTTCTAGTTCCGCTTCTATATTTTGGCTTAAGCCAAAATGAAAAGAAAGCAATAAGATCAAAGTAAAGTGAGCTAGTCGTGCCATCGTTGTGTATGCAAGATTGCAAATATATAAGTCCTATCGCTAATATAAATCCCACTTAAGTTAATAATACTTACCTTTGCACCCTCATTCCGTAAAATATTATATTGAATTCATTCCAGGCCTTAGGCCTTTCCGATACTACGCTTAAAGCACTTACTGATCTAGGGTTTGAAACTCCCAGTGAAATACAAACTGAAGCGATCCCCTACTTATTAGAAAATGACACTGATGTCATCGGTCTAGCACAGACTGGAACCGGTAAAACTGCCGCTTTCGGACTTCCACTTATAGAAAAAGTAGATACCACAAAAAATCATACTCAGGCACTGATACTGGCTCCGACGAGAGAACTGGTTCAGCAGATACTTGTGCAACTGGAGAAGTTCAGTAAATATGATAAAAACCTCAATGTCCTCGCCGTGTATGGAGGAGCATCTATTATGGGGCAGATGAAAGATCTAAAATCCAAGACGAGACATATTATAGCCGCTACTCCAGGTAGACTGATCGATCTAGTCAAACGTAAGAAAATCAATCTAGAAGAAATAGATTTTGTCGTACTCGATGAAGCCGACGAGATGCTCAATATGGGTTTCAAAGAAGAGATCGATGAGATATTAAAGTACACTTCTGAAGATAAGCAAACGTGGTTATTCTCGGCTACAATGGCCAAAGAGATCAAGAAGATCGTCAATCTCTACATGACCGATCCGCATGAGATAAAAATCAACTCTAAGGATAAGGTAAATAAAAACATCACTCATCAATACATCACCGTCAAAAGATCAAATAAGACAGAGGCTCTTATGCGATTCTTAGACATGAATGGCAATATGAGATCAGTCGTATTCTGTAAAACGAGACGTGATACACAAGAACTGGCCGAAGAACTATTAAGCAAAGGATATAAAGCTGATGCCATACACGGAGATCTTAACCAAAATCAGAGAGATCGTGTTATGGGAAGATTTAAAGATCATCAACTAGAGCTGCTTATCGCAACAGATGTGGCAGCTAGAGGGATAGATGTAGATGACCTGAGTCATGTTATCCACTTTGCACTACCCGATGATAAAGCCTATTATACACACAGAGCAGGTAGAACAGCTAGAGCAGGTAAGAAGGGAATCTCTCTCGTATTTACCAGCGGAAAAGAACAATACAAAGTAAAGAACCTCGAGAAGATGCTCGGGATTGATTTTGAGAACATAGCGATACCGAGTACAGAAGATATTGCATCTATCCGTATGAAGACCTTTAGTCAAGCGATCCTAGACATCGAGATGGGCAAAGGTGTAGAAGAAACCATCTTTAACGAAGCCAAAGAAATACTGGCTGATTTATCCAAAGAAGACTTAATCGCTCGCCTACTCATACAAGAAATGAGTAAGCTGAATCTAGATTCCAAAAGAGAGCTTACCGATTACGAATCTGCAAGAAGTGGAGGTGGTAGAGATAGAGACCGTGGAAGAGGTGGTCGAGGCGGCAGAGGTCGTGGTGGTTCTGGACATAGAGGCGGAGGTGGTGATCGTCGTGGTGGCCGAGGTAGAGATGGCCGTAGTGGAGGTGGAGATCGACGTAGCAGCGGAGGTAGTAGTGATAGACGTAGTGGCGGTGGAGAACGTCGTGATCGTAGAGATGATAGAAGCGGTGGAGGAGAGCGAAGAGATCGCAGAGATGGTGGTGGTGATTCGCCATACAAGCGTAAAAGCAGTGATGATCGCTCAGAAAGAAGAACATTCAACTCTAAGAGCTCAGACAATGCTAAAAGCTGGGACGCTAAACCAGATAGACGTACTACTGAAAAACCAAAATCCAAATACGGCACAGACAATAGCTCTAAGAGTGTAGGTAAACGAAGGTCTGATAAGCCAGGAAATTTTAAGAAAAAGAAGAAAAAATTCTAATCCAGAAATACAACAACCCTAAAAAAGGAATAGCATTCATCTCGCATGAAAGTTGTTCCTTTTTTTTTGTCCTGAAATAGATCTAATAATCAGCTCGGAACTTCATCTGTATTTAGGCGGGTAATCATAAAGCTGCTAAGCAAGATAAGTGAACCACCTATCATCATCCGTGGGCTTAGCTGATCATCGAGAATCAAATAACTCAACACTATGGCACTGACCACCTCGACATACATTAACGATGAGGCAACCGATGCCTTGAGATGATTTAAAGCATAGAAAAACAGTCCGAATACTCCTATCCCTACGATTAATGCATAGCACACTCCCACTTGTAAGTGAGCAACATCGACAGTCGGCATGATCATCCATAAAAATGGAAAGAAAACCACTGCTCCGATCAGATTCTGATAAAACACGATCTCTAGTGGATGGTAGTTTTTTATCTCTTTCTTAAATACGATGACCGTCCATGAATAGAAAAATGCACTTCCGATTGCCGCTAGTATTCCTACAAAGTCTCGATCTGCCAAACTAAAAGTCTGATCAGAGTACGCTATAATTATTCCTACAAAAGCCGTAAGTAGAAAAATCCATTGCTGGACTTTAAATTTTTCTTTTAAAAAGATCGATCCTAATATCGACACCCATATCGGCCATGTATAGAGCGTAATAATCGCAGTACCGATAGATGTATAAATGAATGCCATAAAGAATAGAAACATCCTCGTCGCATTGAGCCCTGAGGCGATCATGACCATTTTGGGATTACTCCTAAAGAAACCCCGCTTCTGATAATGCATCCAAGGCAATATCAACAATACAGGTATTCCTGTTCGCATCCATGCGAGTGATCCAGAATCCATTGTGGTCATATACTTAATAAATATGCCACTCGTACCCGCAATACAGGCACATAATAGGATGGCTAGGATAGCTCTGGTTTTCATAGAATGAAGGTACTACTAGATTGATTGATATTACATTAGAAGATTAAAGCAATCTATCAAAGAAACTCAATGTTCCTCCATAAAATCTATGGACAAACTCAATACGACAAACTCAAATTAGCAAAAAAACAACTAAGCCTCTTGATACTTAATCGCTTCGGGCTTAGTGATCAGTAGATTACATAAACCGGCAATGATCAAGCATGCTCCTGCTAGAAGCATTGTATTTATCGTTGCCTCTCCAAATAATGTCTTATACGCAAAGTTTATCCCACCTACGGCAGCTACTATCTGTGGGATCACGATAAACATATTAAACAAGCCCATGTACAGTCCCATCTTCTTAGGATCTACTGAACTAGACAACATGGCATAAGGCATCGATAAGATACTTCCCCATGCTAAACCTATTAATGCAAAACTGATATGTAATCCACTTTGACCAGTTGCTTGTAGCATGAGTATAAATCCGAGCCCACCCAAAACCAAACTGATCATATGCGTAAACTTACGGTTGATGTTATATCTACTCGTAATCAATGTCAGTAA
>CALDEN010000314.1 GCA_937942405.1 uncultured Saprospiraceae bacterium | reverse complement strand
CAACTCGACAGAGGGTTTTGTACGACAGATCATCGGATGGAGAGAATTTATCAGAGGGATGTATGAGTGCAGAGGCAGTTACTCTCGTACACAGAATTACTGGAACTTTACGAGGAAGATCCCGAGCTCATTTTATACAGGGACCACTGGCATCACTCCCGTGGACGACACGATCAAACGAGTGCTCAAAACCGGTTACTGTCATCACATCGAACGGCTGATGGTACTGGGTAACTTTATGGTACTTTGCGAGTTTGATCCGGACGAGGTATATCGATGGTTTATGGAATTGTTTATCGATGCTTATGACTGGGTGATGGTACCTAATGTATACGGTATGAGTCAGTTTTCTGATGGCGGCACTTTTGCTACTAAGCCATATATCGGCGGATCTAATTATATCAAAAAAATGAGCAACTACCCCAAAGGAAAATGGGAAGAAGTATGGGATGGATTATTCTGGAGTTTTATAGATAAGCATCAAGACTTCTTTAAATCCAATCCCCGCTCTGCGATGATCTATCATAATCTCAATCGCATGTCGCCAGAAAAGCGAGTAGCTCACTTGGAAAATGGTGAACGATTTTTGAAAAGTATAGACAAATCCGATTCGTAAAAGAAGCAAGTCAAGCGACAATGTACGGCGTTTTAAAATTTGACATTGATGTCAAATCTGATTCGCTGGCCGGTTTCTTTAGAAGTACCGTATGGTATTAATTGCTCGACGATGTAATATTTAGATACGATGTTTATTTTATCAGATATCGCATAGGCAGCTACGATTTCAGCACCTCTAAAATTACTCAGCCTCCCGTCTGGAGAATTAAATGCAGAATAGTCCCATCTCGCCCAGTCGTTCTGAGCCATGTAATCGACTATGGAGTATCGCTCTAAGTCTGCATAGCTAATACTAAAAAACCAATTATCAGCCACCTTGAGATCACCGTATTTTAAGCCTACTACAAATCCATTTCTTTGGTCTGTAAAGTTGGAAGCTACATCGATATTGGATTCATAATTTTCAAAATTTTGATAATAATCAAAATCGATACGGAAAGAATGATCTTTGAGAAGCTTCAGGCTAGAGCCAAAATGCATGATGGTATAGTCCAATAAAAATGAATGATCTCCGTCTGGGATATCGGGTATATTTCTAAATACATAAAGAGAAGGAAACACCATGATCCGTTTATCCCAACCCGTAAAAGAAGTCTGAAAAGCTTGAAAATAGGCATCTTTATTAAAGGACGTATTATTTGAAGCCATAACAAAGTGTCCTCCTGATAGCTCTATTTCATTGAGCAATGGAGATTTAAGATTGATTTTTTTCTTTATCGAAATGCCTTCTGGGAAAACATTATCACTCCAAAAAAGCTCATTGTTTTTAGTAAAAGGATAGGAATTCTTTCCTAGACAAAGCTTGAAATCATTCCACTCAGATTGGAAATATATTTTCTCAAAACCCAAAGGCAAGGTACCGTATTCTTTTAATCCCTTTCCTAAAGTAAGTTGTGGGTCTTGTTGTTTATTAGGGTCTCCGGTTCTAATCCTAAACCCGAACGTATACCAATCCTGTGCATAGCTTAGTCCTGTTCTAAATCGATATCGTAGTCTAGATCTGTCCTCCCGAAAGCTACCATCTGACTTTTGCGAATCCCAATCCTGCTCTGCTCTGAATCTAAAATCCATCTCAAATTGCAGCTTGGATTTAAGCGAATCCTTCTGTGCATTTAACTGTACCATAGAAATAATTACGAAAAATGTAATTAGCCTAAAAATCATTGTATTCTATTTTTTTCAGGGCACAAAATACAATGTAGCTTATTTCAAAACACCATTTTACAGTTCATTTTATTCAGGTCCGTGAATGCACTATTTCCATTCCTTTAAGGCTTGGGCAGATCACTTATAGCTATTGCTATAATGAGAACATGATCAAGTACGCCTATCTTTTGGTTACGGATTATTCGTTGGGGACACCCACAAAATATAAATCAAAACCTCCTTTACCACCTATGCGATCTGACGAAAACACCATCATGGTTTGGGTAGTCGTTACGCCTTCGTCGATTAATATAGGTCTGAACTCGTCATATTCAGTATTGATGCTTTCGCCGAAATTAATCGGTTCATTCCATGCTCCATTTTCGTATGTACTATAATAGAGGTCATATCCACCGTATCCCCCATCTCGGTTCGAGGCAAAGACCATTTTATTTTCAAAAATAAACGGACACTTGTCATCAGCATCACTAGAAAGTATGTTTTCAACTATGACTTCATGCGTAGTAGTGTCTGCAAGAATTACATCTGTAGGATCTGCAAAATTTACGTCTACTCTATATATGCCAAACTTATCTCCGCCTCTATCCGAACAAAAGTAGATCTCAGAATTGTCCCCATTAAATGTAGGATACATATCATCGTGCTCCGAATTTAAAAAGCTGATCTCGTCCGGCTCTGTAAAATCAGGGTCAGAATGACTGGATGTAAAATAAATTTGATGATTGCCTGTATAATCTGAAGAGTACATTAGCGTAAACTTAAATTCATTGTCTATGATCTCTGTGAGTAAGTTGGGACCGAACTCATTTCCAGATGTTTTTATTTTATTTACGCCCAATTTAATTTGTTCATATTCATCACTAAATGTGGACCAATTGGCATAGCGATTTTTTACGGTAAGGTCTCCCGAGGCTTTATCGAAGTTTACATTCATTGGCATGTAAATGACCTCAAAACTACCTCCCGCACTAAGCCTATTCGTAGAAAAACAAAATGGCGTCAAGTCTCCTAAAGTGGGTGCTGTCGAATTATAATCATCGTACTCGGTATTAAAGTCATCCAAATTAACGGGTGCTAGAGGTAGACTCCCTCTTTCATAATTATTACCAGATGTACACGAATAACATACAAGCAAGACAAAGATTATAATCGAATATTTCATACTATTTTTCTTGTTCTAATTTCTATGATTTATAACGATTGCACTGATCTGATTGTGAATGTGTGTATCGGCAATTCTAAACCTACTGATTTACTTCCAAGGTCCGTCTTTGGATACTGGGATAAACGCATCATTTTGGTAACGCAATAGACCTCCCCATCCTCCAAACCAAAAATTATTTTCTCGATCTTCAAAAACACTCAATATCGATGCCTCCAAAAGTGATTCTGGAGTATGATGTGTAAATGTGGCTCCATCGTAGGTATACATTCCATTGTTTTCTACCGCTACCCAAATGGCTCCAGTGCTGTCTTCATACAATGCACTGATCTCTACGCCACTAATATCTCCTTGCTCGGTGTAATTGGTAAATTTATCTCCGTCGTATTTACTGACTCCTCCCCAAAAGCTTCCGATCCATACATTACCGCCGGCATCTATTAAGAGCTCAGAGATCGTATTATCTGCCAGTCCATCAGCTGTCGTATAACTGATAAAGGAGCTGCCATCATACTTGCATATCCCATAGCCGTCTGTACCTAGCCACAAATTACCCTGCTTATCTCTGGCAATGTCCGTAATCCGATCTGGCGAATAAATTACATTGGGTTCTTTTACTGAGGGCTTAGGTACCGTGATGTTTGTAAAATTCTTTCCATCAAAACGGCTTAAGCCTTTGTTCGTACCGATCCAAATGATCCCCTCAGAATCCATGAGCAAGGCCCAAATTTCAGGATCGGCTAAACCATGCTCTTCTGTAAATACCGTAAATGTATTGCCATCATATCTATTGAGACCTGAACTGGAAGCGATCCATACATCTCCATCTGCATCTTCCAGAAAGCCTGTCACTCTCCCACCACTAAAGCCATCCTCCTCATTAATGTACCTCAGACTATCTCCATTATAGAGCATGAGGTCATAGACATTGGTTCCAAACCACATATCCCCGTTACTGGACTGAAATATCTCCCGTAGATGCTGACATAGCTGCCCTTCTATAAAGAAGAGCGGATCTTTATATGGTTCCGATGCACCAGACTCAGGAACTAGACGTTTACCGGATTCTGAATGGGATTCTACTTGCCCTTTACAAGAGATCATTAAGCAGGTAAGGAATAGTAAAATCGATGTTTTTATTGCCGTCAAATTTCTAAAACCTGAATTCATATTCATTCAATTATGGTGATGCCCGAAATCTATAAAACCTTACCTCCGATTATAAAACTATAGTCCTCTAAACACATGCATGATGCGATAAGCATCCATTGGATATTGCCTTGTAAGCTTATGTTTACAGCCCATCGGCATTACATATTATACGATCCTCCATTGATATCTATGGTCGCT
>CALDEN010000313.1 GCA_937942405.1 uncultured Saprospiraceae bacterium | reverse complement strand
GGAGCAGATCTCCATGAGATAACTTTACGGTGTGTCTGACTATATTTTTTGGTTGGTTTTCTGAGAGTGTTCCTCCTGAAAAGAACGGAGGATTACTGATGATGTGATCAAATTTTACTCCACTCTCTTTTCCATATTTCTGTATCGGATCCGAGACAAGGCTTAGATTAGCAGACCACGGAGATCGCTCAAAATTGGCTGCTGCTTGGACGCAAGAATCTTCGTCGATTTCTATACCGACGATGCGAGCATCATTGTTTTTCTGAGCACACATCAGAGCGATCACTCCTGTACCTGTACCTATATCCAATATAGATCCTGCATCTTGAGTCTTAGCCCAGGCTCCTAGTAACACTCCATCGGAGTTTACTTTCATAGCCGTATTATCCTGAGCTACCTCAAATTGCTTAAACTTAAAACTGTTATTCTTTGTCAATACCATATAGTACGTTCTTAATCCATTCCACTGTAAACAAACAGATCTCTATCACTTGAGACCTTACTTAATAATGACGTCACTTATCTGCACTGTTGTAGATATCGATCCTCCTGCACTGTCATAAACAAAAGCTACATAACCACTTCCTGTTACTGCAGACAAATCCATCAAACCTGTACTCTCGTAAACATTATCATAGGTTCCTGAATTATTTATTAAGCCAGGAATTACTGCTGCTCCTACCTCCACCCACGTGGATCCCGTAGGGCTTCCTGAACCAGAATAATCTGTGGAGTAATATGCTTTGAGTGGATTTCCATTCTCAAATGCATCAGCTATAATCAACTCCATTGTTTCTCCTGACTGAGCATCAAAATCAATCTCTGGAGTAATCAGCCAAGTAACAACGTCCAAAATAGGTCCTCCATCATACGCAGACATTGTGGCATAGTAGATATCATCAAAATCATTAACACTCCAAGCTCTATCTCCGGTCGTATTAAGAGACTGCCATCCAGAAGGCAATCCTGAATTAAAGTTTTCTGTGTATGGGAGATCTATAGATCCTCCCCCTGTACCAGTACTTCCTCCGCTTACATCAGCTCTATTTCTTAATACTATCTGTGGATCATTAAACTGAGATACAATGGCAGTTATTTCTACACTCCCTGTAGGCAATGCATCTCCTCCAAAATTCGAACTACTTCTTGTAAACATCCCGATATCATCTGTACCATCTGATACTAATACATCGAAATCAGAAAAAACATTTCCTCCAGATATTTCCGCATTTTTGATACGGACCAATGTAGACTCTAGATTTTCAAAATCATCCATAATTTCACTAATGGTTAATTCTTTTGGAGCAACTATATTTCCTCCTCCTTCAAAACTAGCACTACCCAACTGAGCATTATTTAACTGAAGTAAACCATTAAACTCTTCTAAGATTAAACCTGTGGTAGATACTTTTACTTCAGACCCTAGCTCAAAAGTATGCGTATCTGTAAATCGAACAACTATTCCACTTTCTCCATCTTGCAAAACCAAATTTTGATCTACTAAGTTTCCAGAATTCACATCCGATATCACAATCCCTTGAATAAATCCATCTGGTGCCGTAGTATTGCCACTTGCAAAAGCAGCTCGCACATCTGCAACAGATACGCGATCTCCATCAGGTCCACCCCCTCCGATACTTCCATCACATCGAGCATCAGTAAAATCGACATCGCTCAAATCGCTTATCGTAAACTGATCAGTCGTGCCGAACACAGAATAAACTCCTATCACTGAACCATTCCCATCAGGAATAGATGCCCCGGCAAAACTTGCAAAATCACTGTTCCTCAATATTAATTCGTTTCCACTACAATCTTCAACTATTCTATTCTGAGTACCACCGCCATTGGGTATGGCATACGTACCTCCTAATAATGAAGCGGTATACTCCACTTCTTCTATTTTAATCAATGTACTCAGATCTGCAGAGCTTAAACTATTGATGGTTTTTACAGTCGGCTCAGGCAATGTAGCTGTCTCCCCGATCACCAAGTATTGAGAGAGTAATGCTTCTGGAATCCGCTCTACCTCTGAACCACTTCCTTTAATCCCTAGCTGTGGCAACCCGTTGTATTCTCCAAGTTCTAAACCTCCTTGTACATAGACCGTTCTACCTGGAGCATAATCTACAAATAGATCAAAGGCATTAATACTTAAATGTATTCCTGCCGTCTCGTCTTGTATTACGAGTGTCTTGAAGAAGTTACCTGCCTCATCGCTAGATACGACGATTCCTTTTATTACGGTCTCCTCTGGAATGGTATATGAGCTAGATGCCCCTATTGCAAAATTTGCTTTAAGCTCGGCGATCGTCGTGTTAGATATATCTTCTGTCTGTACATCTCTACCTGGAGGAATATCAAATTCCTGATCGACACATGACATAAAACTTGCGAATCCTAGAAAAATAAAAATCCAATAATTGAATTTCATCTGAATGTGTTTTGAGAAAAATTTTAAAATTTAAATCCTAATTGTATAAAGTAATTACGCCCATAAGCGTAGTAATATCTCGTATCAAAATAATCTGGACCTCGTGCTGCATCATATCTCAACTGCTCATATCCTCCACTTATAAAATCTCGATTATCCAGTATATTATTTACACTCCCCGTAAATATGATCATGTAGTCGTCGATCTTCCATGATTTATAAAGAAACAGATCCAAGGTAAAAGCATCATTTACTTTTTCCTGAATGGTTACATCTCTCAGCTCTTGTCCATCTAGCTCATCGGTATTAAAATCAATCCTCCTCTCAGGAGTAAAATCTAGGTATCTGTCTTGAAACAAATTAAGATTCAAACTTGCAAACCAATATTTAGGAGAATCGTACTTAAGTTCAAAATTATAGGCTCTCTGTGGTGATGACTCCACAAAAAAGCCATTGCTATAAACTTCTACATCTTCTCTGAAAAACTTAGTGATGTCTGCAAAACCATAGTTCCTCCATCTACTATCATACAAGTGCTGTCCCACTGCTGCGACCGCCTTGGCAGTAATACGATCAGTAATATTAGCCGTTAGAGCTGCTTCTATACCTACATGACGTCGATCTATATTGTGATTTACAAATGCTCCGAATGCTCCATCTACTTCTCCCGTAGCATTTTCTGAAAAGAAAAAACTGATCTCTGCGAGATCATCTATATCTGCATAATAGGCATTGGCCTTAAATTTAACTCCAGGGGCATCAAATCGATA
This sequence comes from uncultured Saprospiraceae bacterium, assembly GCA_937942405.1. Classification (GTDB taxonomy): domain Bacteria; phylum Bacteroidota; class Bacteroidia; order Chitinophagales; family Saprospiraceae; genus JAHDHU01. Next base: position 4,045 of record CALDEN010000313.1, on the reverse strand, counting down.
CCCTATTTCCGCCCCCTTGGTTTTTACTTCTTGTAGCAGAGGTACAGTCTCATTGCTGTTCCGGTTACTGATATAAGAGTTTCTAAAACTCGGTGCGGCTGTGCTGATATACCCATTTGCCCAGATGTAATTTCGTCCAGATATTTTATAAGTAGCTCCTGCTTTAGCGATATAATTTGTAAAATTTTGTTTTTCGGAATCTCCCAGTGAGTTATCAGGATGATAGCCATTACGCATATTTCCTGTTCTCCAGAATCGAGTATTGCTCAACTCTGCACTGAGGTGTATATCTAAATTACTCAATCGTATCTCATCAGCCAGCCATAAAGAGGACTTCTGTATGGTCGAATTATAGTCATAATTGAAGATGTCTCCTTCGTACTTTATGGCATTGGGATTGTTCAAATCTTTTTGTTCTGTTCCGGGAAATAAATCTGGAACTGCAAAATTGTCCAAGTCCAAATAGAAATCTCCCCCTAGTAGGTCCTCAATCTCTGCAAAATTATGTCCTTTAAAGCTGCGATAGTTTGCCCCAGCGATCAAGGTATTTTTATCACCGATGTACTTGGTCAATTTTAGATTGGCGTTTAATTCTTTGGAATCATATCGTCGATCTTCTACGACATATCTAGATTGATTTCCAGTGATGGATTCTGTCCCTCCGTTGATATTATCTACCGTGACTTGGTTTGTACTATTGGTCTGATAGAATTTCTCCCAGTCTACCTGAAAGTATTCTGGATTATCCTGAATATAGGCGATGACATCGTTTCTGACCTCCTCGTTTTCTATTCTCGACGGGAGCTTCTGATGATAATCTCCAGCAGGGTTTCCGACATCTAACCAGTTGAGAGCGGTCCCTCCATTGGTTCCGAACTGATAAGATACTGCTGTATTCAGAATGGTATGCTCATTTATAGACCAATCGTGGCCCGCCATAATGATCGGCTGATGCGAATGCCCTACTCGGCTATTTCTCTTTTCTCCTTCTTGCCATCCCCAGTACGAGTTGTAATAATTATTATCGATAATCTCGTTTATCTCTCTTAAAGAAGCACTTTGTTTTCCTCTCTTATTGGGAGCACCCATGACATTAAAGAACACAGAACCTAGATCTCCGATTTTCTTCTCGACCCCGAGAGCATAACTATAGGCATCGTAGAACGTACCGTCGACATATCCTTCTTGTGCCCATCTACGAGATCCTGAGATGTAGTATGCTAGTCCGTTTTTATCAAAACCCTTGGCATGAGTAGCCATGATTCTATTGCGATATGATCGATTAGCGGAGGCATACGATATACGTGTCTGCTCTCGTTGTGAGCCTGCTCGTATATCTACATTAGTCGCTCCGAGCAATCCTCCGATGCCATACTCTGAATGCGACAAGCCATAGTTTACATGAATATTACGCAGTACATCGTTCAGCCCTCCCCATTGATTATAATATAGTCGCCCGCTCTCTAGCTCGTTCATCGCCAGTCCGTTTATATACATCGTACCATACTCTGAGTCTAGTCCCCTGGTTCTAAATCTACCTGCACCTAATGCAAACGCTGCCGATGACAAAAAAGGATCTCTCCCTGCAGTGAGGATACTGCTCACATCCTGATTGCCATTGTCACTATCTAAATCATTTTCAGTCAGACTGATCACTGTAAATAGCTGCTCTTCTGTTTCCTCACTCACTGTAGACTCCATAACATATGGACCTATGGTGTTTTTACCCTCTGTTAACTCTACATCTGCTATGGTCTTTATATTGCCATCTATATCGATCAGAATACTGACTGAGCTTGTGGAGATATTGTCAAACCTGAATTTTCCAGATGCATTTGTCAAGGTCTCGTTTTCTAGATCTATGAGTTTAACGACCGCACCTATAAGAGGGTTTCCCTTATCATCGATCAGCGATCCTTCTATGGCATGCTGTGCACATAAAGAATAGCTTAAGGAAACGAGGAGAATAATGGTAAAAAGGATTCTATTTTGCATCTTTGGTTATTACGGATCAAAAGTAAGATATAGCAAAGCTTATTTAACAATATTACTATAAATTACGTCCTTTGAACATACACTTAAATATGGTTTTTTACAGATACATCGCTCTAGTATTTTGTTTATTAACGTTTTCTACTTTGGCTTTAAGCCAAAAAAAAGACTTCAAAATAGCCTGTGTAGGATTCTATAATCTCGAGAACCTCTTCGACACAGTCAATGATACACTGATCAATGATGAGGAATTTTTGCCTGAAGGCGAAAAAGCATGGGTGACTGAAAAATATGAAGAGAAGATCGCAAACATGGCCTATGTGATCTCTAAACTGGGCACTGATCTCACCAATCAAGGCGTATCTATACTCGGAGTCTCCGAAATCGAAAACCGTAAAGTCTTGCAAGATCTCGTCGCTCATCCTCTCCTCGCCAAACGAGAATACAAGATCGTCCATTACGACAGCCCAGATAAAAGAGGGATCGATGTCGCCCTGATCTATCAAGCTGCTCACTTTAAAGTACTGGAAAGCTCTAAGCATCCACTCAAAATATATGCAGATGAAGGATATCGGAAATATACGAGAGATGTACTCCACGTCCGAGGAACTTTAGATGGTGAGCCAATGAATATCCTCGTCAATCACTGGCCATCTCGTAGTGGCGGTGCTGTGCGATCTGCCCCATATCGAAATGAAGGGGCTAAACTCTGTAAAAGCATAATCGATAGTCTCGAAAACGTATACCCAGATTCTAAGACCATCCTCATGGGTGACCTTAATGATGATCCGACCAGTCCGAGTGTCAAAACATATCTGCGGGCAAAGAGAAATGCGGACGAGGTAAAAAAAGGCGGGCTCTACAATCCCATGGAAGTATTTTACGAAAAAGGAATCGGGTCCAATGCATGGAGAGACAGCTGGAGTCTATTCGATCAGTTGATCGTCAGTGAGGCATTACTAGATAACTCGCAAGAAGGCTACTTTTACTATAAAGCTGAAGTGTATAATAAAAAATTCCTGACACAGAAATCTGGCCAATACAAAGGCTATCCTTTCCGAACATTTTCAGGAAATAGCTATATGGGAGGCTACAGTGACCACTATCCTGTTTTTATCTATTTACTAAAAGAGATATAGCCTTGCTTAATCAACCACTCGCACTCAGTGCAGAATTCCAAGAGGCTCTGAATACCCTCGAAAAATGTCAAAACAACATCTTTGTAACTGGTCGTGCTGGAACGGGTAAGTCTACACTACTCAGTCTATTCAGAAATACCACTCGCCAAAAAATGGTCGTTCTCGCTCCTACTGGCATTGCAGCCCTCAATGTAAAGGGGCAGACGATACACTCTTTCTTTGGATTCCCCCCGAGGATCATCGATGCCCGTCAGATGAAAATCCGCAGGTATACAAAGATTTATAAGCAGCTCGATACTGTCGTCATCGATGAGATATCTATGGTACGAGCCGATATCATCGATAACATAGATATCTTCCTACAGAGAGTACGAGAAAGTAGTGAGCCATTTGGTGGAGTGCGTATGATCTTTTTTGGAGATTTATTCCAGCTGCCGCCTATCGTAGCCTCTCCGACTGAGCGAGAATATTTTAAGTCTCGATACGAGAGTCCTTATTTTTTCTCCTCAGATGCAGTGAGTTATGGAGAGCCGATGGAAATCATCAGCCTCAACAAGGTATATCGTCAGGACGAAAAACTTTTTATCCGTCTGCTGGATAATATCCGTACGCGACACTTCGACATGGATGATCTAGAAATGATCAATGAACGTAAAACAGATCCTGATCCCGAGCTTAACTACATCACTCTGACCAGTCGGAATGATACAGCCTTTAAGATTAATGATACAGAAATACGTAAGCTCGATACATCTCCATTCTTTTATAATGCGGCCATTACGGGAGAGTTCAACCCTAAGCTCTATCCCACTGAAGCATCTCTGGGATTAAAACTGCATGCTCAGGTAATGTTTATAAAAAACGATCCTGACAAAAACTTTGTAAACGGAACGATCGGAAAAATCGTAGCCATC
>CALDEN010000312.1 GCA_937942405.1 uncultured Saprospiraceae bacterium | reverse complement strand
GATAATATATGAGAAGATCCCTTTTACTCAAATCGATGATCCTCTACAATCAGTATGCGATCAGTTTATTACTGTTATTACAGAACGATCATCAGCCATCGTATCCATCTGATTATCCATAAATACACATCGTTCTAGGATTATTTCTGAGACCGCCTCTGCTCCCTCATCTGTAATCACATCTACTCCCAATGCATTCATCATAAATGTATCTCTCAGCACATGGGCTGTAGATGATTCTTTGAGCCAGATCCCTTTAGAGCATCCTGATATATAATTATCCATAACCATCGCATTCTCGGTAATTCCGAAGTTCTCGCTTCCGATCTCCATCGCGGCATCACCGATTCCGCTAAAGTAGTTGTCTCTGATCACCGTATTTACACAAGCATTGAGATCGATGCCATCGTCCGCACTTTCGATAATCGTATTATTATGGAACTCCCCTCCAACACCAGAGATAAGCTCGATCGCATCTGGAACTCGATAAAAAGAGTTGTAACCCACGACCGCATCATTTACATCATGCATGAGGACTCCCTCCGCTTTATTAACTCCTGTAAAATCACAATCCATAACCGATAAGCTCCCATACCAGAAACGGAGAATAGCATACTGCCAGTCTAGATCTTGGGTATTTATAAATGTACAATTGGTGATGCTATTGACCGTACTATATGAGGTCAGGATCCCGTCGGTCATCTCTACATATGACATGACCAATCTCTCAGCAGGTCCCTTCAGAGATATCTTATCCCATCCTACGCCTGCAGTCTCAGGGCTGATTATAATGGGTTCATCTTCTGTACCTTCCATGACGACATCAGATGATACATTGATCACTACTCCATCATAAATGATAAGCTCTACACCAGGCTCGATGATCCAGTTCTGATTTTCACCGATCTCTAGGTCGGTCGTAATGTGATATGGCGAAGCCGATTTAGTGTAAACGAGATCTGTGTTTTCCTCTGTACAGGAAGCAAGAAGGACCACTAAGGCCATGAGTGGAAATAGTCTTTTGATCATGCTGATTACTAGATAAACGAGCTGGTTTCCTAAAATGTGATTTTCTTAGCTAAAAAATCTACCTGCTGGATATAGTCTCTTTTCTTAGCTCCTGGAGCATGTACAAACGCAAAAACATTCAGTAAGGTCTTTGCCTCTTCATTATAGATCAGATAACTGATGTATGGACCACCCGTAAAGTCTTTAGACATTTCCCATATTCCTCTGATCTCTTTGGTGTAGTTTCCATTGATGTCTCTGGTGTAGTCTAGTATCGGCAGATGTTTATCATCGAGTCTCAGAAAGTTATCCTCGTCTGTCTTGTCGACCAACTGACCAAATTCATTGGCTAGAGCCTTCAATTTTTCTTTACTTAAGTCTTCTTTAGAGACATATGGAATTCGTTTAAAGACGAGATTTAATGTGGCTTCTTTGGTGTCTTTGCGATACCAGCTATAATTGTCTTTAGAAAGTACAAAAGCATAATCGGAAGGTATTTCCAGATTAAATCCATAATTTTCTTTGAGCTCTCTTTGCAGTCCGAGATTGATATTTCTAGCATATACCCGAGCATTGAGTTGCTCAGAGTCATGCATGTTTATTCTTTTGGCTACAGCCGAAAAACTATTTTTTATATTCTCTACCAATTCATCCTCTGATCTTCCAAATAGGTAAATGACGATCTGATTTCTCGCCCACTTATCTCGACCTACTGAGGTTTTGAGCTCTCCATCTTTCCGGGCTTTTACAAATCGCTCCTCGCCTAGATCATTGCGTACCATCCGAGTGATCGCAGACTCATCATCGTTGAGATTACAGAGCACGACATAGGTTCTCAGCTGCTGTCTCAGTGACTCTCCCTGTATCTGCTCTAGTGTAAAATGGCGAATATCAAAGAAGGGCTCTGGCTGTGGCATTATCGGAAATGCCGAGGCAAAGTAATACTGAAAAGTATCTCCGATCATGGTATTCCAGTCTTCATCGTCCGCAACAGCCACGATCTCGTTCATCACACCCATAGCAGATGGCTTAGCACTAGTGCTCTTAGCGATCTCATCATTACATGCAGTAAGGAGGATGGCAAACGAAAGAAAGACCCATAAACGATTCATCATCATAGAAGCTTTACTTTAAAGATGCGGAACTATCCGCTTATGGTGTAAAATATAGTTAAGGTTTTAGGCAGAAGTGGGTAAAAAGTTGGCGTTTTGTAAATTTTCAGGGCAAGAAGGGTTGTCTAATTGGGTTTTAACTCAGTTTCGTCATATGCAGCTTACTGAAATAGCTTTGTGTTTTGGAAAAGTTACCCGTCCAAAGTTTAATCATAAACACAAACCTAGTTTTCAGAGGACAAAGATACCTACCATCGGTAGGCAAGCCTCTGCTCGTACACTCGATCGGAATAACAAAAAAAGTAATCAGCCTTTAATAGTATTAATGGTGAGCCCCCCCCCCTAGAACAAGCTAGCAATCACGTTCTCCTCAGTAATGCCTTCGGCTTCAGCCTTGTAATTACGTACGATACGGTGACGTAATACATAATTGGCAATAGCCTGAACATCCTCTATGTCTGGTGAGTACTTACCGTTTATCGCGGCATGACACTTGGCTCCGAGTACTAGGTACTGCGATGCTCTAGGTCCCGCTCCCCATGAGATGTAGTTATTTACATATTCTGGAGCTCTCGGAGTATTCGGTCTGGTCTTGGTAGCTAGATTTACACAATACTCGAGTACATTATCAGCGATCGGAATCTTTCTGATCAGTTGCTGATATGCCAGTATTTGTTCGCCCGTAAGTACATTGCTTACTGTGGCTTTTTTATTAGTAGTAGTCGCCTTTACGACTGCGATCTCTTCCTCATAACTCGGATAATCGAGTGGAATGTTGAACATAAAACGGTCCAATTGTGCCTCAGGAAGTGGGTATGTACCCTCTTGCTCGATCGGATTCTGTGTAGCAAGTACAAAAAATGGTTTAGGCAATAAGTGCCTCACCCCTGCTACGGTAACAGATCGCTCCTGCATCGCTTCTAGCAGTGCCGCTTGTGTCTTAGGAGGTGTTCTGTTTATCTCATCGGCGAGAACGATATTAGAAAATATAGGTCCCTCGTTAAACTTAAAGTTACGAGACTCATCCAGTACTTCAGATCCTGTGATATCCGATGGCATCAGATCTGGAGTAAATTGTATACGCTTAAAACTCAGATCTAGCACGTCAGAGATGGTACTTACTAAGAGGGTTTTTGCAAGTCCCGGCACCCCTACTAATAGACTATGTCCATTACTAAATAACGAGATAATTACGGTCTTTACGACATCATCTTGGCCGATGATCACTTTTCCGATCTCGCTCTTGAGACTCTGGTATGAACTCGCCAATGCATCTACTGCCTCTACATCCGATTTAAACTGTACACTCATATATCTAAATATTCTAATAAATCAAAGCACAAAAATAAGCTATCTCCTTAACTTGCCCCGTACATAACACGAAGACGTCAAAAAAAGATTTTGTCATGGATCACAACTATATTATCTCTGCTCTAGAAAATAACCTATCTGTATTCACTTCGCTATTGCGAAAATCCAATCCTGACGAGTACCTATATAAGCCCGATAATCAAAGCTGGTGCATGCTAGAGATCGTATGTCACCTCTATGATGAGGAACGGGAAGACTTCCGCATGAGGCTACAGACCGTACTCGATGCTCCATACAAGCATCCACCGATGATCGATCCAGAAGGCTGGGTACTCAAACGTGACTATATACATCAAGATTATGGACTTAAAGTCAATGAATTTCTAACAGAACGTCAGTCTTCCCTCTCCTACCTCAAAACACTCTCAGATCCCCAATGGACCAACTATTACGAACATCCTGTACTCGGCAATCTAGATGGCAATCACTTTTTGACCAATTGGCTCGCTCATGATTACTTACATATACGCCAGCTGACACAACGTAAGTATCAGTATCTACAGCATATGTCTGGAAATGATTGTAGTTATGCGGGAGTGTGGTAGGTCAATAAATTCAAGACTTATTGCTCATCCAACAATAGATCCTCAAGGGCAGCATCCAGCGAACGCCTAACTAATCCAAGATATAGCTCTTCATGCCTATGCAGTTTTTTTACCAACGTATATCCCAGTTGTGGATTAAATCCAACATTGCCCGACATTGCCGGTTCTTCCCCCAGTCCAAATTTCCAATTCTGGACCAGTAAAAGTTTTGGTTCTATTAACTGGTAATCTCCCATTACATTGAGACTTACAGAATCACTATCAGGATTCAGGATGTCTGATCTAGGTTTACCATAATCTCGATTATATTGATCTGCTCCTTTGCCGTTCATGGTATAAACGACATTTTCAATATAATATCTCGACATACTGGGATTCAATATATAACTGTTATCTGCATCTAAATTTATCTTATGATCTACCCCATTGATGCTTATCGTTTGTTTGCCATATGGGATATTTATTTTTTTAGATTCCTTGGCACCGAGCGTAAGTGGCTCTAGCCCTGAGAAACTTATGGTGTAGATAATTTTTGTAGGATTATCTATGATCAGTTCTTTTACTGGACCTTTGCAAGATGATAACATTAAGCCCAAGAACAGTATTGCAAGTAGTTGTTTCATATAATATGCGTTTTTCATTATCTCAAGGTAATAAATGCACTGGTAATAGCACACTTTATCACAAAACTTTAAATGAGCGAAGTAAGTGAGAAAAAGAATCCATATATTTTTAGATGGGAAGTGCAATTCTCTTTCTGGAGCGAGAAGAGGAATCATTACTAAGAGTCTTAACATTCCACATAAAATCAGAATAACTGAGGTGTTTCCATTCTTCTTGGGATTGCAATCCAAACGTAGTAATCAGTACTTTGCAATAAATTTAAAGCATGAACTTCAAAGATCTACACAACCAAGAATCCCCTTTACTCATCGCCAATGTCTGGGATGTGCCCAGTACAAAAGCCGCTGAAAAATTTAATTTCCAAGCCATAGGCACGTCTAGTGCTGCAGTGGCGGCAATGTTGGGATATAAAGATGGAGAAGAAATGGATTTTGCGGAGCTGCTATATATCGTAAAGCGGATAAGCCAAAATACTGATCTACCGCTATCTGTAGATTTAGAAGCCGGCTATAGCCGA
>CALDEN010000311.1 GCA_937942405.1 uncultured Saprospiraceae bacterium | reverse complement strand
TCCAAGGTGATCTCTCAGGAACCATGTTCTACAATGGTGGGATCCAGCATACAGGTAAAAAATCTCTTCTATAATGTCCCTGCCAGACGTAAGTTTTTAAAATCTGATCCCACAGAGCTTAAGCATATCTGTGATGAGTTTATACGAGTAGCGATGGCTCATCCAGAGATCCACTTTAGTTTTTATCATAATGAGCAGGAGATGTATCATCTACCGAGTTCTAATCTCAGACAGCGGATCGTAGGTATACTCGGCAAGAGTTATAATGAAAAACTGGTACCGGTCGAAGAGACCTCTGACTGGATCGTAATCGATGGCTATGTGGGCAAAGCCGAATATGCAAAACGAACAAAAGGAGAGCAGTTTATCTTTGTAAATAAGCGATACATACGGAGTAATTATCTGAACCATGCCATCAGAACGGCCTACGAGGATCTGATGTCTAAGGAGAGTTACCCATTATATGTGATCTTTATAAAAATGGACCCGAGTAAGATCGATATCAATGTCCATCCGACCAAGCAAGAGATCAAATTTGACGAAGAGCGACTGATCTATAATTACATACGCGTAGCGGTACGTCATGCGATCGGGAAATATACATTGACTCCAGTCATCGACTTCGAGACAGATGCGATGGCACAGAGTATGATGCAAGGGAGCTCTAAAGCTCCACGGACAGAGTCGTTTGCCTCTGCGGGATTCGGTAAGCCGCAAAATCCAGATCATAAGAGATTAAAAGACAATCAGCGAGAGTGGCAGAGCATCTATGAGGGACTGCACGATACAGCGTCGGAAACGCCCAAAGAATCGATCACTCTAGAAAGCAATGTATCGGGCTCTATAGATATCGAAGAGACGGCGATGTCTCGCAAAAAGCCATTCCAGATGCAGAAGTCCTATATCATTACACAGATAAAATCTGGACTCATGTTTATCGATCAGCAGGCAGCCCATGAGCGTATATTGTACGACAGACATTTACTGGGATTAGAGGAAGGGACTGTATGGTCACAGACACAGTTGTTTTCTGAAACGATCGAGCTAGATCCCGGTAAAGCGGAGGTACTGATATCGATACTGGATGAGATCAATCGGATGGGCTTTGAGATCGATCCATTCGGAAATAATGCATTTATCATACGAGCATTGCCAGTCGGTTTTACCTCAGAGTTAGGATTAAAATCGGTGATCGAGGGTCTGATAGAAAACTATCAAGAAAATATGGCGTTCTCTAAAGAGATCTATTCTCGACTTGCTCTTACTGTTGCATTATCGAGTTGTATTAAGAGAGGAGCCGTGCTGGAAGAGGCAGAGATGCAAGATCTTATCGATCAACTGTTTGCATGTGAGACGCCATTTAAAAGTCCCACCGGTCGAAAATGTTTTGTAACCATGGAATTAGATGACATAAAAAAGCGTTTTACTAGCGATGATTAATACCAATAACTTAACGGACGTTGTAAAAAACCTGATAATTATAAATGTCATTGTTTTTTTTGGGGCGACCTCTATGGGTTTTGCGAGGAATCTATATTTGTTCTTTCCGATGTCTGACGCTTTTCAGCCTTATCAGTTAGTGACACATATGTTTATGCATAGTGGAGTAGGGCATTTGTTTTTCAATATGCTGTCCTTGTTTTTTCTAGGGCCCTATGTAGAACGATATTTAGGGTCTAAAAAATTCTTGATTTTATATCTAGTCAGTGGATTTGGTGCAGTGGCTGCACATCTCGGTGTGGATTACTATCAGTATATGGAAGGAACTCTGCAACTTGTTCCTGTCGTAGGAGCATCAGGAGCAGTGTATGGAGTCTTACTGGCATTTGCGTATCTTTTTCCAGATGTAAAGTTGATGCTTATGCTTCCTCCCATTCCTGTAAAAGCAAAATATCTAGCACTGGGACTTATCGCATATGATTTATATAGTGGAGTGATGAGGAGTGGTACTGGGATTGCACATTTTGCTCATTTAGGTGGAGCAGTGACTGGAATATTACTGGTCATTTATTGGAAACAAAATAAATATAGAATAAACTAGATGTTCGGATCCATAGTAGATGATGTAAAAAGATCTTTCAGGAGCGGCAACATGGTCACTCGGCTGATTATGGTCAATGTGATCGTGTTTATAGCATTGGTCCTTATAAAGGTGTTTTCATTTAACTGGACCGCTCAGACAGATAGTCGTTTTTATACCGCACTAGTAGAGAAATACCTGGCCTTATCACCACAGTGGTTAGAGGCCGTGATGAAGCCCTGGACCTTTATTACATATATGTTTTTGCATGTCGGTGCCTGGCACCTGGTATGGAACATGCTCGTCTGGTACTGGTTCGGTAGGATAGTGGGAGACCTGATCGGAGATCGACGTATACTTCCGATATATATCATGGGAGGATTATTTGGAGCAGTTATTTATTTGTTTGCCTCTAGCCTTACTGGATGGACAGGCGGCAGAATGTTACTAGGAGCTTCAGCAGGAGTAATGGCAATCGTAATGGCGGCAGCGTCCACAGCTCCCGACTATGGTATGCGATTGCTTATACTCGGAGATGTAAAATTGAAATATATCGCTCTGGCAGTGGTCGTGATGGATTTGCTAGGAACTACTGCGGGCAACTCTGGTGGCAGTTTTGCACATCTCGGTGGAGCACTTTTCGGGTTTTTATATGTGCTCAATTTACGGAATGGCAACAACCTAGGCAGGCCGGTAGAGATCGTACAAGAGTGGATACAAGATTTAAGTTCTGGAAAAAACCGCCAATCTTCTCGACCTAAAACCAAACTAAAAGTAGCTCATCGATCTACCTTGATATCTTCTAAAAAACCAGATACTACACAAGCTCCCCGGGCGGCTAAATCCAATACCTCTGTAGATAAGATACTGGACAAAATAAAACAGACAGGGATCGATAGTCTCACAAAAGAGGAAAGAGCTATTCTAGACCAGGCAAGCAAAGGGTGAGTTTTTTTCGACGAGCAATAGTGATGTTTAACATCTTGGTTTTTATCGGGACGATCACTTCATGCTTATCATCGTATATAAATCCTGAAAACTTTTGGCCAGCATCTTTGGTAGCGATTACATTTCCAGTATGGATGTCCGTTAACTTATTTTTTATTGTATACT
>CALDEN010000310.1 GCA_937942405.1 uncultured Saprospiraceae bacterium | reverse complement strand
GTACTCGAAGGCCAAAATCTTGATCCGATTCCACCTGCCATTATTGCTATATAATTCATATTAGTACCAGTTTTTATCTTGGAGGTCTTTATAAACAGACACAATTCCGTCCTCAAGTCCTATCGTATGTTTCCATCCCATGTTTTGGATTTTGGAGACATCCATCAGTTTACGAGGGGTACCGTCTGGTTTATCAGTGTCATTGACGATCTTACCTGTATAGCCGACCGTTTTTTTAATTGTTTCTGCCAGTTCTTTTATAGAGATCTCTACTCCTGATCCTACGTTTATAGGTCCGGGCTCGTTATAGTTTTCCATAAGGAAGTAACAAGCATCTGCGAGATCATCTACGTGTAGAAATTCTCTTAATGGGGACCCGGTGCCCCACATGATGACTTCTGGGGTATTGTTTTTCTTGGCCTCATGAAACTTACGGATTAGTGCTGGAAGTACATGAGAGTTTTGAAGGTCATAGTTGTCGTTAGGCCCGTAGAGATTTGTAGGCATTGCAGATATAAAGTTGCAGCCGTACTGATCCCTAAAAGCATCACAGAGCTTTATACCGGCTATTTTGGCTATAGCATAGGGTTCATTAGTAGGTTCTAAAGTATCCGTAAGTAGGTACTCTTCTTTAATGGGTTGTGGAGCCATTTTGGGATAGATACATGATGATCCTAAGAAGAGTAGTTTTTTTACGGCACCTTTATGACATGCATTGATAAGATTAGATTGTATCATCAGATTATCGTATAGAAACTCTGCTCGATAGGTATTGTTGGCATGTATTCCTCCTACTTTGGCTGCAGCCAAAAGAACATAATCTGGTTTTTCTTTAGACATCATGTCTCGTACATCGGACTGATCTCGTAGGTCTAACTCTTTACTGGTAAAGGTGATTATATTGTGAAAGCCTTCTCGTTTAAATTTGCGATATAGTGCCGATCCGACCATACCTCTGTGACCAGCAATGTAGATCTTGGCATTTTTATCCATTATTCAAATTCGTTTTTGACTTTGAATCCAGCGTCTCTGAGTACTTGATCTCTTTTAAATAGTTCTATGTCTGATCTTACCATATCAGAGCAGAGCGATTTTAGATCATGCTTAGGATTCCAGTTTAGTTTTTCGCGAGCTTTAGTAGGATCGCCTAGAAGGATATCTACTTCGGTCGGTCTGAAATACTGAGGATCTACTGCTACGACTTCTGTTCCTACTGTGAGGGCATACTCTGGATTCGTTGTATTACTGATAATGGCAGTTTCGTTTTCTCCGGTTCCTTTAAATTCTAGTTCTACACCGATTTCTGCAAAAGACATTTTTACAAAATCACGGACGGTGGTAGTTACTCCAGTGGCGATGACCCAGTCTTCTGGAGACTCGTATTGTAGAATCTTCCACATACACTCGACATAGTCTCTGGCATGACCCCAATCTCGCTTAGCGTCTAGGTTTCCTAGGAATAATTTATTCTGAAGCCCTAGGCCTATTTTGGCTACGGCTCGAGTAATTTTTCTTGTTACAAAGGTCTCTCCTCTGAGGGGACTTTCATGGTTAAAGAGTATACCGTTGCAGGTATACATACCATATGCCTCTCGATAGTTTACGGTAATCCAGTAGGCATAAAGTTTAGCTACGGCATAGGGAGATCTAGGATAGAATGGGGTAGTCTCACTTTGAGGTACTTCCTGTACTAGACCATAAAGTTCTGAAGTAGAGGCTTGATATATCTTTGTCTTTTTAGTAAGACCGAGTAGCCTTACGGCTTCTAAAATTCTTAATGTTCCTACGCCGTCTACATCTGCCGTATATTCAGGAGAGTCAAAACTCACTTTTACATGAGACATGGCTCCTAGATTATAGATCTCGTCAGGCTGTATTTCTTGTATGATCCGGATGATATTAGTAGAGTCGGTCAAGTCTCCGAAATGGAGAATGAATTTTCTATTGTCTATATGTGGATCTTGGTAGAGATGATCTATTCTTCCTGTATTAAAGAGTGATGACCTTCGTTTAAGGCCATGTACTTCGTATCCTTTTTTGAGTAGTAATTCAGAGAGATATGCTCCGTCTTGTCCAGTTACCCCAGTTATTAATGCACGCTTCATTGTATATACTTAATACTCTTCTTTTTTTCAGAAATAATAACTAAAACCATGGGGTTGTGTCTATGTATCCAAATAACTGCATTATAAGGACGATTACAAAGGTAAACAACTTAGAGTAGACTGACCTAATGGTAAGAATGGTATGAAAAATCCGCTAGATAAAGAACTGGTGTACTTTTCTAATAGGTTTTAGGGATGTGGTAAAGAAGTAAGACTGGAGATCGTTTTTCTTCCAAGCCATACGGTCTTCTTTATTTGCCCTAATTCTATTAAGGAAACTAGAATTACTGACTCCTCCTCTTCTCATTTTTACGAGAACCTCGTTTATATAATGAACAGAGATATTTCTTTTATAAAGGAAACGCAGCATTATTTCGTAGTCTGCGGCACTTCTAAGAGAGGTGTTAAAGCCACCATGTTCTTCATATACTTCACGTTTTACAAAGAAACTAGGGTGAGGAGGCATCCAACCAAATAACCAGTTAGATTTTTTATAAGGCTTAGATATCCAAGTACGTACTTTTTTATTGAGGTCGTGCTGATCTACATAAACGAGATTTCCATATACTGAATCTACGTTTTGAGTTTGAAAAGCATTTACGATATTTCTTATTACGTTAGAATCGACATAAACATCATCAGAATTCAATATAGCGATAATGTCTCCTGTGCACTCACTGATGCCTTTATTCATTGCATCATATATACCTTTATCGGGTTCAGAGATAATTTTGGCTATGTGATCGTACTGGTTTACTATGCCCAGAGTTCTATCAGAAGAATTACCATCTATTATGATGTGCTCAATGTTCTCGTAGCTTTGGCCTTTTACACAGTTCAGCGTATCTGCAACAGTAGCCTCACTATTCATTGTGGTAGTTATAATAGAAACTTTCACTATATGCTCTTTTGTTTAGCCTATTTAAAGGTGTTTTTACAATAAAGTCGAAAAGGATCAACTTTTCATTTAAGGTTCTAAATCTTGTATTGTACTCAGGCCACTTATAGTATATACTAAAGTACAAAGATTTAACATATTAATCAAAAATATAATATGTTATTTTGTTCTAGAAATGCGTTCTCCTTATCTAGACAACTAAACCTAGACAAAACCCCTACGGATTTATTACAAAAGACGTTAT
>CALDEN010000309.1 GCA_937942405.1 uncultured Saprospiraceae bacterium | reverse complement strand
TACACCTATTGTTACTGCTGCCGTTTCTAAAGATCTAATGGTTGTAGTAACTGATACCCTGACCGGATGTGTTTCTGAATTGACCGTACCGATAACGGTAAGTGATTTAGATATTTCAGTTACTGATGACTTTACAGTCATTCAAGGAAATTCTGGAACGATAGAAGTATTTGGAACGGATATAGATGATGAGATACTTTGGTCTAACGGTTCTATGGAAGTAGAGCAAGAAGTGACCCCCTTAGAAACAACGACCTATACCGTCACAGTCACCGACCCCAATGGTTGTACAGCTACAGCTCAGGTAACTATTACGGTAGATGTGCCACGATGTGATGACGAGGCCGTATTTATACCTACCGCTTTTTCACCTAATGGAGATGGCAATAATGATGTTCTATATGTGAGAGGTCTGTACATCGAAAGTATGGAACTGGTCATCTTTAACAGATGGGGGCAAGAGATTTTCAAAACTACAGATCACCGTGTAGGATGGGATGGAACATTTAATGGAGAACCATTGTCACCAGATAGTTACGCATTCTGTATAAGAGCGACATGTATAAATGGCGAAGAAAATATTAGAACCGGAAATGTAAGTTTATTGAGATAAATCTAAAAAGAATTACTTAGCATCAGCAGCAAGAAACTGCTCAGTCATTTCTTTTGAAATAGCACTGGTTACGACTGTTAAGTAATTCTTTTGATCTACTTGTATCTGTACAGTTCTTTCATCCACTTTAGAGATCTGACCGACGATGCCGCTGCCAGTGACTACTTTATCTCCTTTCTTGAGATCTGAGATAAATTGTTCCTGTTCTTTTTGTTTTTTTGCCTGTGGGCGAATAAAAAAGAAGAAAAAAACGATTCCCATTAGGACTAATGGCAATATACCGATAATAGGACTTCCACTTGATTGGAGAATAAACAACATTTTGATTTAAATTTGAGTGCTGCTAAGATACTTTCATTTTTAAATCCTCATTGATAATACCATTAAAAAGTGTCCAACAATCAAAATATTTATCTCATCGGTTTTATGGGCTCTGGTAAAAGCACTGTAGGAAGACTTTTGGCTACAGCCAAAAAAAGGCAATTTATAGACTTAGATCACTACATAGAAACCAATCAAAAAATGTCTATTTCTGATTTATTTGAATCAGTGGGAGAGCCCGGATTTAGAAAAATCGAATCCGAAGCACTACAATCCTTATCTCATCAATCTGATTTAATCATTGCTACTGGAGGAGGCACTCCATGCAATACTCAAAATCGTAAAATACTACAGACTGGAACAGTAATATATTTACAATGCAATCTGAAAACCTTAACCGATCGATTATATACTTCAAGATCGACTCGTCCGCTGCTATATGACTGTGACACGAAAGCCAAACTTTACAACTTTATACGATCTACCCTGATCAAGCGAAAAACTTGCTATGAAAAGTTTGACATAAAAGTAAAGAATAATGACTCTTCTAATGAGCTGATAAACAGCCTTTTACAACTTATTTAGTCGTAAAATGTTCTATGCAGGACTTTAATAGTCATTGATAATATATTGCAATAAATTGAATTTGTATTTTTGTAGCCTTAAGAATGAAATATGAGTGATACTAACATAAAAAAAACAGTGATAATCGGTTCAGGTCCAGCTGGTTATACAGCAGCTATTTACGCTTCTAGAGCTAATATGGAGCCGGTATTATACACAGGTCCCGAGCCTGGTGGGCAGTTAACCATTACTACGGATGTAGAAAACTACCCGGGATATCCTGATGGTATTCAAGGTCCTGAAATGATGGAACACTTCAAGAACCAAGCAATACGATTCGGAACAGAAGTATTGTTTGAAATGATATCAAAAGTAGATTTCAGTGGACCTGTTCATAAAATATGGACTGAATCTGGAGAAGAAATTCATGCTCATACGGTAATTATCGCTACGGGAGCATCTGCCAAATGGCTAGGACTAGAATCAGAACAGCGATTAATGAACCAAGGGGTGTCTGCATGTGCAGTCTGTGATGGCTTCTTTTTCAGAAATCAAGAAGTAGCGATAGTAGGAGCGGGAGATACTGCAGCAGAGGAGGCCACTTACCTTGCTAAATTGTGTACAAAGGTCCATATGTTTGTCAGAAGAGATGAGATGAGAGCATCTAAAATCATGCAAGAACGTGTGCTTAAAACAGAGAATATTCAAATGTACTGGAACACAGAGACTGAAGAGGTGCTCGGTGAGACGGATGTAACTGGAGTGAGAATAAAGAATAATAAAACCGGTGAGACAAGTGAAATTCCAGTTACGGGATTCTTTGTAGCCATCGGTCATAAGCCGAATACGGATATTTTTAAAGGCTGGATAGATATGGAAGACAGTGGTTATCTAATCACTAAGCCAGGTACCGCTAAGACGAACATAGATGGCGTTTTTGCAAGTGGGGATGCTCAAGATCATGTATATCGACAAGCAGTAACAGCAGCAGGTACAGGTTGTATGGCTGCATTGGATGCAGAAAGGTATCTAGCCGCTAAAGGAATTATATAAATTAATCATTACAAATAAAACAAAATGGGAAAATTTAGAAATGGTGTACTTCACGGTGATGAGGTAACTGAGGTTTTCAACTATGCAAATGAAAATAACTTTGCATTACCTGCCGTAAATGTTACAGGTACTAATACCGTTAATGCTGTTCTAGAAGCAGCAAAGGAAGCAAATTCTCCTGTTGTGGTTCAATTTTCAAATGGAGGTGCTTCATTCTTTGCAGGTAAAGGCCTTAAGGGAGAAGGACAATTTCCAGCAATACAGGGTGGAATCTCTGGGGCTCAACATGTACATCAGATGGCTGAGGCTTACGGTGTTCCTGTCATCCTTCATACGGATCATTGTGCTAAGAAACTCTTGCCGTGGATAGATGGATTACTAGACGCTGGAGAAAAATTCATGGAAAAGAACGGTGTGCCTTTATATAGTTCGCACATGTTGGATCTATCTGAAGAGCCATTAGAAGAAAATATCGAGATATCCTCAAAATATTTTGAACGCATGGATAAGCTAGGAATGACTATAGAAGTCGAACTAGGTGTTACAGGAGGAGAAGAAGATGGTGTGGATAATACAGATGTAGATAGTTCTAAATTATATACTCAGCCAGAAGAAGTGTTCCAGACTTATCAGGCTTTGGCCAAAATCAGTAAGCGTTTTACAGTAGCAGCAGCATTCGGCAATGTGCATGGAGTTTATAAGCCAGGCAACGTAGAACTAAGACCGATTATCTTAAAGAATAGTCAAGATTATCTCATAGAAAAATTATCGTTAACAGAGAAAACACCGATCAATTTTGTATTTCATGGTGGTTCTGGATCGAGTAGAAAAGATATCAGAGAAGCAATTGAATATGGAGCGATAAAAATGAATATCGATACGGATTTACAATGGGCATTCTGGACTGGTGTACGCGATTACTATACTCCTAAGACCGAGTACATGCAACATCAGATAGGAAATCCAGAAGGAGCAGATAAACCCAATAAGAAGCATTACGATCCACGTAAATGGTTAAGAG
>CALDEN010000308.1 GCA_937942405.1 uncultured Saprospiraceae bacterium | reverse complement strand
CTTTCGGAAAATTCGGAACCTATAAAAAAGTGGAAGAAATGATCGAGGCAGTAGAGATCGTTAGAGAACGTACTGGAGAAGAATTAGAAATCGTGATCGCAGGAACAGATAACCCCAATGTAAAAGGATATCTAGCTGATGTAGAAAAGAAATATAGCCATGTAAAAGACCTACGCTTTACAGGATACGTGGAGGAGGAAGATGTTCCTGTGATATTTGGTGAGAGTACAGCAGTGGTCTTTCCTTATACAAGTACTACGGGTAGTTCCGGAGTATTGCATCAAGCGGGTGCGTATGGAAAAGCAGTGGTCTTACCTAACATAGGAGACCTCAAAGAACTGATCGAAGAAGAAGGGTACCGAGGAGCATACTTCCAACCGGGAGATATAAATGGCCTAGCAGATGCGATAGAAAAACTAGTAACAGACGATGGATATAGAAGATCCATTGCAGAAAAAAATTATACCGCTGCAGCCTCTCTACCGATGTCCGAGGTAGTAGATAGATACATTACACATTTCCATAAGTTATGTGATTCTAAATCTTCACACAGTACTTCTAATAAAGCAGTACTCGTATAATTTTTAGTGGCACTATCTTTACAGCTATATGGAAAGTCAAAACAAGGTTTTTATAGCTACTAGTTTAGATGGCTATATAGCAGATCGAAGCGGAGGAGTTGATTATTTAAACACTTACCCTGAGATTAATACCATCGATACAGGATACAATGATCATATGGCTAGTATCGATGCCCTAGTCATGGGTAGGATAAGTTTTGAAACGGTAATCGGCTTTGATATTCCATGGCCCTATAATAAACCTGTCTACGTCCTCAGTAATACGCTGACTCAAGTTCCAGATAAATGCGGTGATCAAGTCACCATCTTAAGTGGAACGATACCTGATGTACTCAAAAAAATACATAGTGATGGACATACTCAATTGTATATAGATGGCGGCAAGGTTATCCAGGATTTCTTAAAACATGATCTCATAGATCAGATGATCATTACTATAATTCCCGTCCTTTTGGGTGGTGGCATCCCACTCTTTTCAGAATCTGAAGTATCCACAAAATTTGAATGTTTTAAGACCCAGTTATTTTTAGATAAGCTTGTTCAAAATCACTATCGCAAAGCAGTAAATGCATAAATAGAAAACCTGAAGTCACAAAAAAGTATTTTTAAGTTTAGCCTTTTAATAAAAAGCAATTAATCCCTTGAGCCCTACTCTCCTGAACAAATGATCGTGCCTCTGACTTAGATTCTAGATCTCTTGTAATGACGTTGTATCCTGAATCCTTCTCTACTAATTGGATCTCTTTATCTATTGATTTTTTCAAAAGTTCTATATGGTTCTGTGCAACTACCATGGTATCATAAGTACCGAAGTGTATTCTGAATTCTTGATTGTTTTTAGGAGTTTCTTTTTTCGAGGTAGAATTCTTCTTCTTTGGCTTTTCTTTCTTTGACTTTTCCGTAGTTGTGTTCTTTCTTTTACCAGCTTTCTTAACTAAAGCATTTGTACTCATTGTAGATAAAGCCACTGGGGGAAAATCGGCACCTTCACTAGCATATACTACACGATAACTCGGTGTGTAATCCTCGGTAGGTACTTCTACAGTAGTAGCCCTATTTATTGTCGCTTTATATGCTGATTTATATGCACTCACTGCAGTAGTATTGCTTGTAGATGGAGTGCCTACATCAACGATTGTAGTTGTGGTTGTACTAATTGCTCTATCCTCTCTATTGGACAGTTCTATTATACTCTCTTGATGCTCTGGTTGAATAACTACCTGTGGTTTTAAAATTTCTTCCTCCGTTATTTTGTCAATGATAGGCTCAGAAAGAATGGCATTTTTTGATGTCTCCGGAGGTGTAACGGCCATTGCACTGGGATCTTCTACTAAAAAGATAGCAGGGTCCACTTCCTTAAATAAATCAAAAAAAGTACGTACTCGATCCGTTGTTATATTACCAGTAATTCGATCGATCTCTTCTCCTAAAGGATTTATGATTGCAAGCGTAGGTACATAAACGATTCTGAAATCGGCAAACCACTTAAAATCATTTACATTATCCATATCTACACTGACAGATATCAGTGATTCTTGAATGACCTTATTAATGGATTTATCACTTAATAAAAGCTGGTTTACGCTTTGTGCCTCTGCAGAGCTACTAGACCCAAAAGAGATCAGGATGTTCTTAGACTCGACCATAGCCATGGTACGTACATCCTCCAAATCTATTTCTGTATAAGGACCTTTTTGGCTTGAAGCTGTTGCCAAAAATAACATCCAAAATACCCCTAAAAATATTAATCTCATCGCTCTAAAAACTTGGAATTATGCTACCGTGATATACCCTATAGGCATTTACTTTGTTTAAGACGACCTTAGAAGCAGAAGTATCGAAAATTATCTATAATAAACATCCATTACCTTTTTGGGATGAGCATTTGTCGTAAGGACTCCAAAATTCTTTTGTTTTGCCTTTACCCAAGGCTTCCACCCAAAGACCGAACTCGGTGAAACCTCATAATCATATAAACACCATGGCATAACACCTACACCACTAGTTCGAAGAACATCATATACCTCTTTGTGGTAGGCATATTGTTCTTCTTCTGAGAATCCTCCTGGCCATATACCGCTATAAGTCGATAATCCATACTCCGATACAATAATGGGCTTAGTACAAGCATCCTTTACAGCGTTAATAAGATCTGATAGATCAGACGGATCTTTATAGAAATGAAAAGAGATGACATCTAACTGATCACAGAATATATCGGCATACTGAGCGTCGGACCAACCCAGCGTAATGGGCTTAGAGCTATAAGTTCGAGCTCTATCGATAATGAAAGCTAACCATTGCATCGTCGGTTCTTTACCTAAGTATTCAAAATCCAAATTGGGTTCATTTTTTAAATCCCACAAAACAATGGACTCCGCTTTATCATATCTCTTCAATAGAAATTCTAGTTGACGGTCATACATTGGGTACTTATCCAGTTCGTAGCCTATCGGGAAATCAAACAAGGTCGGAATAAGGTTAATCTTGTTAAGAGCTGCAGTCTGGACCAAATGATCCATCTTTTCGATCATCGTTAAATCGATCACTCCACCGCCGAATACTTCAAATGGAATAAAAAATCGGACATTTTTAAATCCGAGTTCCTTGATCAATACAAAGTCTTGCTCGATTGTATCTAGCTCATATTCTGTCCAGAAGGTCCTCCAAGGAGTCGCAGTAGGGTAATAGTTTATACCTACTTGAGAGATTATTTCTTGATTTACTTTAGGTATATTTCTCTCTTGCTCCACTTCTATAGGAGCGGTATTTTCGAGGGCATCTATCCTCCATCGACCATCTACGAGTGTCATGTTTACATGATATGCTTCTAGCACATCTATGTACTCCTCATTGATTTTCTTTTTTACGATAGAGCTTACGTCGGTAAAACTGACCACCGATTTATCCAATGATATAAAATGCAATTGCAAGGTATGTGAGAGATTTACCTTAGTGTAATCCAGCAGATGAGTCGTGTCGAGCTGGGACTTTATCTTTTTTAACAGCGGAACAGTAAAGTGTTCTTTGAGTGCGATGTTTTCGTCTAGGCTTTGAGATAGGTTCAGTGCTCGCATAGATTGGGCATAGGCATTTTCGATATCCTTTCTGACATACGGATTTATTTCACCTTCTACGTTTAGATCATCTGATATCCACGATACAGCAGGCTTGGCCTTATCAAAATATACCGCATCTGCATGATAAATATCCGCTGTGTCTGCCCCTGTATTAAAATATGTAAACAGCATCGACAAGAAGTATACCCCTGCCATCGCACTTATAATACATAATAGCACGGCAAAAATCACACCCCCTGACTTCGTTCTACTGGTCATATGTAATCTCTTTAATAACTCCTCCTACTATTATCTGTGCCTGAGATAATACTTGTGGTTTTTCAAATTTTACCATTCCATCCTCCGATTCTTCTATTATACTCGTTCCATTGTTTTTTAATCTCACTTGTGTTCCGTCAGGAATAAACTGACCTATATAACTGGCAATGGGTCCTACGATTATGGCATCGTTTATCAGCTCGATCGGTATGCTCTTTACATTGGTTTCAAAATCTAAGGTCACCGTGTTACTCACGATTACCTGATCTCCGACAACTGCTTTGGCAAACCATCGAGAAGCGTAGGAAGGATTTCTGATATATACATTGGCTACCCCATCTATAGAATACGAGTTATAACTGACCGATTTACGTTTATGCCTTACTATAAAATGGACCAAGGTTCCATCAGACACCACATCCCCGTTTATATCTTTTAACACATCTGTAGTCAATTTATAAAACTGTCGATTATCGGCATAGGGTATGTGATCGACTACTTCTATTTCCATGCCATTTGGCCATAATGGGATAACATCTACTCTTTGCTCTTTGGCACCGGATTCCTCCTCACTCGTTCCGATAAAGACCTTCCCACTCTTATACTCACTATTGAGTTTTTTATAAGCCAGCTGATGCTCGATGCGTATATCATGAGCACTAATGTTTCCGTCTGGATGTCTAGACTGGAATAATATGGCATCTCCTTCACGTCCGGCGTTGGCATATTCATCCTTGGGCAATGCCACGACCATAGACTCCTGTATATTATTGACCCAGATCGTCATGGGGCCCGTAAATAATTCAATAGGGCTGATGATATCCGATGATTTTATGAGGAAAGTTTTTTGGTCTTTAATTTGATTTCCGACGAGGAGTATTGCATTGATCAGACCAGCATCTATTATATATGATCCATCGAGATCTATGTCTTGGAGCTCATCCGTAATATTAAAATCTACCACATGCTTAGTAAGTGGGGACTCTATAATCAGCTGAGCATCTCCTTGATAGTTTTCTTCATTGATAAGTTGTATAGAGATGGCACTTCCAGCCGTTACATAGTTTGTCGGTACGATGATTTCAAAAGCCTCTGTCACTTCTGGAAGCACGATTTCATTTGGCTTACAAGCCAAAACAAAAAAGAAGAGTATATATAAATATGCCCTCATCAATTTTTAAAGTTTACTAAACTGTTCAAATAGATCTGATAGCTCTGTGTGTTCCTAGATAGTGTAAAACTCTGCGGAACAGAACGGATCATCGATTTCCGACTTATAGAATTGACCAATAGGTTTTTATCGTTTCCTTTTTTGACGAGTATGATCTCAGATAGATTTTCTAGCTCTACGGCAAAATTCTTATTACGTTGTGGACGTATACCTCTAGGCATATAGTGTGTGTCTACCCATAAGACTTGATCTCGTTCTCGTTGTGCGACGATGATCTGCGGTATAGCCATCTCATGGTTACCGTAGTTTACGATATCTCCGCTGACCGTCTGATCTATGAGCTCATGCTCTACACCGTAAAATTTATAATGCTGCTCATCTGTCACCATCGATCGTACATTGATCACAAAGTTATCTGGATTTATATCCAGCTCAAATTTACCCTCGACCTCTGGATCAAATTTTTCGGGAAATTCACTCTTGGTTTTTTGCCAGAAGATGTCTTCAAAATCTATTCTGAAGGCCGTACTTTCCTTGGGCATGAGATTATGGATGATCTGATCTGTAACCGAGTAGGAAATGATCTCGTTACCTTCATCATCGTATAGAAATGCATCGATGGTGATAAAGGCAGGGTCATTGTCGACATTGATCAGGTCTCCTACGATAGAGTAATGCTTGTCTTTCTTTACAAGATTGGCCTGGTTTATATAGATCTCAGGTCTATCTAGGATGTCTTCACGTATGGTATTATCTGTCGTTGCTTTACGTCGACCTCGATTATTAAAGTTTACCTCTCCCAGTCTAAAAAACTGATCTGGCGGAGTGGTCTTTTCATAAGCTTCTCGTTTTATATACCACTGCTTATCTTTCTCTATGAGTTCAAATACATGATCCGTCTCATATACTTTTACGGAAGTGATCCAGTGGGCTTTTACCTGGTAGACATCCCGTTGTTCTAGTGGTTTCTTTTCTATATCGAGTTTGTCGAGTTTGGCATAGGATGCGAGGAGTCCGTCTTCTAGTGAGAGCTCTAGTAGGTACTGCTCTAGTGATCCTCTATCGTCAGCATCGAATAGCATAAATGCATCTTCGAAATCTTTAAAATCGAGGTGATCAAAATAAGCGGTCAATAATTGCTCTGGGTTTTTATGTGGATTCCTACTCTGTAAGGTTTTATAAAACAGAAACATCGTAATCCCTCCGATAAGTACAAACCAGCCGATATAGAAGGTATATTTATATTTCCATCGAGTGCTATAATCTGGAGTCGGTACGGGTGCTCTTCTCTGTCTACGTCCATAAAAATTAAGCAAAAATGCAATGAGTAGACAGGTCAGTGGCAGTGTACCCCACATGATGGACTGATACTTAGGGATCGCCTTTTTAGGCAAAATAGAAGGTAGTGGCAAGACATCCTTGCGTTCCCAGACATCGATATTATTTTCTAATGAGCTGAGCTTAGTCCATCCATAAAAGAAGAGTAAGGGCTCATAGAACTTATCATTATTGAGCACGTATTTTAAGTGATATTTCTCGGGAACTCCTAGGAACTGCTGCAGTGCTCCGAGACCTTCCATACCGAGATATTTGGCATTTTCTAATCGTTCTACTGCTCTCGTCGTAAGTTCTGGCAACCTTCTCGCAGAATGATAATTACCATCTACCGATAGTGCATTAGTATGGGCTCCGATCCATGCTACTTGATCCCCAAAACCCAAGGTCAAATATCTCCAGTCATCATGTCCATCTCTATTTAGAAAATTAGAAATCGGCTTGGGTTCTATCTGATCTGGTTGGATGGGTTTAAACTTACTGATATTTATAATCATCGCGGTGCTTAATAATAAAGCCACCACTATAAAAAACTTAAACAGTCCATGTAGTCGAGCTCCGAGTTTTGCAGTAATATGCTTTGACAGATCCCCCTCGTAAAAACTACAAAGTAAACTACCGAAAAACGGCAAAGCCATCACTGTAGCCCATATGGTAAATCGATCAAGTGTGAGTATATTAAAAGCCGTCTCTCCCAGCATCGCCTTAGGTATGGGTGTCGTCCCTCCTGTTCCGAGTACAAATGCAAGAGAGAAGGAGAGGCCCAATAAGAGGTTCCTCTTTTTATACATACGATAAAAAATACCTGGCAAGAAAAAGAGCATCAGCCCCCAGGGAATGAGGAAGAAGACCAGTCCGAGATTAGGCTCTAGCAGAAAATTTGCCCGACTTCCATGTGGGATGGATACTTGAGATATCGGATCTGTCTTACTCCAGTACCAGTAGGGAAACAAAACGATCGCTGTTATAAAAATTACGGTGAGCCCTATCTTGATCGCTTTGGGAAATAACTTAAATACCTTCTGGAAAAAGTCTTTGAGAGATACATTTTCTATACCTCCCTGATCTACGATACATTTATCTAATACCGCCACTCCGAGCACAGGTGCTACAAAAAACACCATACCGAATATCGTCGTCACATGATGAGCCGCTGTTACTGCACTCAAAGTTGCTGCTCCAGTATAGAATCTAAAGGAATCTTCTTCCTTTATCCATCGATATAGCTCGGGACAGGCATTAAGTAATAGGGCAATACCCGTCATACTCGGCAACTGCCCGAATACATGAAGGGCCTCCACAAAGGAAGAGGACACTACTGCCAGTAACGCAGCATAAGAGGCAGACAATTTATCTACCCATATCAGCGAAAAGTGATACACCCCTCGTACAAAGAGGAGAACCATCACCAGTGTCCATATAATAAAACCTGCCTTGAGGCTGAATATCTTAGAGCATAGTGCAATAATCTGATGGACCAGTGGTGGATAACTGGTCATCGTAAAGCCAGTGTACCACTTATAATTCCATGTCTCAAACCAGCTCCCAGCATAGTGTTCTGCAAAGAACATATGTACATAGGCATCATAGGTGTTTTCCAATGTAAAGGAAACCACCGTACCATGAAATAACAGCCCAAAAAGTAAAGCCGCAAGATAGTATTGTCGAGATCTGTTCAAATAAGATATTATTCTAATATGAAATTAAGCAATAAAGCTTTGATACAACAATAAGACCCCAATTCTATCCATATCCTTAAACCAAAAATCGGGCAAAACTGCCAAAAAACGTATACATCACTCTACTCTACTAAAACCACCTTTTTCAGCTCTCGTTCACCCCGATCTTTGAAGTATATAAAGCTACACCCCATGAGAAACTTGATAATAATCCCATGTTATAATGAAGCCAACAGATTAAAATTTGATGTCTTCCAAGAATTTATAAATACCCATTCTAATTACCAGATCTGTTTTGTAAACGATGGATCTAAAGACGAAACATTGGATCAACTTAATGCTTTCGCAAAGAAAAATACAAAACAAGTAATCGTCCATAACATGCCACAGAACGGTGGTAAAGCTACTGCTGTTCAATCAGGAATGAACCATGTACTAGAAAACTATACTTTGGATACAATTGGATTTATCGATGCAGACCTAGCGACGGGTTTTGATGATTATAAGACATTGGTAAAAACTTTAAAATCAGAAGATCTCAAAATGGTATTCGGATCCAGAAAAATGGAAGCTGCTGGAAACATAGAGCGTTCCGTATTTAGACAATTTGCCAGTTGGTTAATCGGAGCGATGATCAAGGTGATCATAGGGCTTCCAGTACAAGATACCCAGTGTGGAGCAAAAGTTTTTACTCCCAAAACTGCCCAATATCTATTTAATAGAAAATTTATGTCTAGGTGGTTGTTCGACGTAGAGATGTTTATCAGAATAAAAAGTCGATATCAAAAAGATACCATGAACTGCATTAAAGAAGTAGCAGTCATGAACTGGGAAGAAGTAGATGGTTCTCACATTACTTTACAAGATTCTCTAAAATTTCCAAAAGAACTACTAGAAATAGGATACGCATATAATGTGCAGCCTAGACTAAGCTACATTCTGAAACCTCAAATTCCAGTAATAAGAACTAATCCAGCTAGACAAGCTGCATAAAAATCAAGTTTCATTTCAAATTTCTCGAAGGTTTTCTCAGAAGTGAGAAAGCCTTTTTTTATTTCGCTTCTACCGTTACATAATTCCAATCTAATTCAATATTATCAGCTGTTTCTACTAGAGCATTATCTATATCGACATTAATCAATATTTCATATCGTCCGTTGTTCTCAAGCAAAATATCATTCTCTAAATTAATCCTATCTAAATAAGCAACTTTTACATAGTTCCACTCTCCATCTTTCATTACTTGCAAAGAAAAATCATCTTCCCACTTTTTATTTTTAATATTTATTGAACCATGTGCTGTAAATAACATCCCATTACGCGCATTTCGTG
>CALDEN010000307.1 GCA_937942405.1 uncultured Saprospiraceae bacterium | reverse complement strand
AACAGTTTATGCCTCCGATGAATTTTTCGGCAGCGGGACAGGCGTAGGGAATTTCTTTTTACGTTAATATGAATAAATACCTTCTAACCGAGGAAGAGTCCGAAAGATTGCTTTTCAGAACAGCCGCTACTAGTGATTTTGGCCCATGGTTAGCATTTCATAAAGATCCTCGTACATCTGCACATTGGATTATGGAGCCGATGCTTCCCGAGGATTCATGTAGAGAATGGTTTGATGCTCAGTCATATAGATATGAAAATGACCTAGGCGGCATGAATGCTTTGGTCGATAAAAGTACAGGTCGACTTATCGGATTTTGTGGTTTGCTGGTACAAACGGTAGATCAAAAAACGGAATTGGAGATAGGTTACTCCATATTACCGGAATATTGGGGTCAAGGATATGCTACAGAAGCAGCTATAAAATGCAGAGATTATGCTTTTGAGCACTATAATACAGAATCAATAATTTCCATTATAAGTTTGACCAATAAAGCCTCAGAAACGGTGGCCTTAAAAAATGGAATGAAGATCTCCGCCGTAACCAGTTACAAGGGTAATCGTGTAAATATTTTCCGAATCAATCGGGATGAATGGAAAATGTGTACTTCAATAAAAATAGAGTAACATATTAAAACAGCGACCCTGTATTAGCAGGAGGAACGATACCTAGGTGTTCGTATGCTTTGTGAGTAGCTTCTCGACCACGTTTTGTCCGTTGGATATAGCCTTCCATGATGAGGAATGGCTCGTGGACTTCTTCTATCGTACCTGATTCTTCAGATACCGCAGTGGCGATGGTGGAGATTCCGACTGGACCACCTTTAAACTTTTCTATAATCGTAGAGAGGATTTTATTATCCATCTCATCGAGACCAGATTGATCGACATTTAGGGCATCTAGCCCATAATTGGCAATGGCACGATCGATGGTTCCATTTCCTTTGATCATCGCAAAATCTCTCACTCTTCTGAGCAGTGCATTGGCGATACGAGGTGTTCCTCTACTACGTCGAGCGATCTCATGACAACCTTGGCCATCCATTTCGATATTTAAGATACTCGCAGATCGGATAAGGATTTTTTCGAGTGTCTTTACGTCATAATAATCCAGATGACAGTTGATCCCGAATCGAGCTCTCATCGGTGCTGTCAGCAGTCCCATACGTGTTGTCGCTCCGATCAGGGTAAATGGCTCTATGTTGAGCTGTATCGATCGAGCATTAGGGCCACTATCGATCATGATATCTATCCGATAATCCTCCATGGCCGAGTAGAGGTACTCTTCTACGACCGTATTTAGACGGTGGATTTCATCGATAAACAGGACATCTTTTTCTTCTAGATTAGTCAGTAGACCGGCTAGATCACCTGGTTTTTCCAGTACCGGGCCAGAGGTCATTTTTAAATTAGACCCCAGTTCATTACATATGATGTGGGAGAGGGTAGTCTTACCGAGTCCAGGAGGTCCGTGTAATAATACATGATCGAGGGCCTCATCCCTCATCTTTGCGGCTTGGATAAACACACTCAGATTATCTGTAATCTTCTGCTGACCGCTGAAATCATCGAGGCCCTTTGGCCGGAGTGCTCTTTCTAGCTGATGGTCATCGCTAGATATGTTGTCATCTGTAGGGTCTAAATGTGGATTCAAACTGTTAACGTATTATAAAAAATGCTTATGTAAAGCTACATATTATTTGCAAAAAGCACTTCTTTTCTTCTTTGGCTTAAGCCAAAATCCAATAAATACGTAAATTGCAGCTCTTTATAAAAAATTAGATTATATAATATGAGTGGTCAGAAAATCACATTATCAAGAAGAAAAAGAATACAAGTTCCTGACGATCCGATTATCCCTTTTATAGAAGGTGATGGGATAGGGCCAGATATATGGGCTGCAGCACAGAAAGTACTAGATGCAGCTGTAGAAAAGGCTTTTGACGGTAAACGTAAAATCCACTGGAAAGAGGTATATGCTGGAGAAAAAGCAAATGCCCGTAAAGCTGGAGACTGGTTGCCAGATGCGACGATCGATACGATCAGAGAGCATTATGTTGCGATAAAAGGTCCATTAACGACTCCTGTAGGTGGTGGATTCAGGTCATTAAACGTGGCTATTAGACAAAAATTAGATCTATATGCATGTGTGCGACCTGTAAAGTGGTACAGAGGTGTTCCTAGTCCGGTAAAAAAGCCAGGATTAGTAAACATGACGATCTTCAGAGAAAATACAGAAGATATCTATGCAGGTATAGAGTACATGCATGGTACAGAGGAAAATGAGAAAATGAAGTCTTTCCTCATCGATGAGATGGGTGTAACAGGAATCAGATTTCCGGACACCGTATCGCTAGGTGTAAAGCCAGTATCTAAGGAAGGTACAGAGCGTATCGTTAGAGCATGTATCGAGGATGCACTAGCTAGAAAAGTAGATTCTGTAACGCTTGTACACAAGGGTAACATTATGAAGTTTACGGAGGGTGCCTTCAAAGCATGGGGATACCAACTGGCAAAAGACGAGTATGGTGCACAGGATCTAGATGGTGGACCATGGCAAGTAATCGAGCACAAAGGAAGAAAGCTGATCATCAAAGATGTGATCGCTGATGCATTCTTACAGCAGATCTTACTGAGACCAGCTGAGTACGATCATATCGCTACTTTGAACCTCAATGGTGACTATATCTCAGATGCACTAGCAGCTGCAGTAGGAGGTATCGGTATCGCTCCTGGAGCTAATATAAACTACGATACGGGCATCGGAGTATTTGAAGCGACACATGGTACTGCACCTAAGTATGCTGGTCAGGATAAAGTAAATCCGAGTTCAGTAATCTTGTCAGGTGTAATGATGCTAGACTATATGGGTTGGAAGAAAGCAGGAAAGATCATCGAAAAAGGAATCAAAGGTGCGATCAAATCTAAGAAAGTAACCTACGACTTCGAACGATTAATGAAAGGAGCTGAGCTTCTTAAATGTTCAGAGTTCGGAGATGAGATCATCAAGAATATGTAAGCTGATTTAGTTCAGTTCTAATAATACTTAAAGCCTCTTCATTTTTTGAAGGGGTTTTTTTAGTTTATAGAGGTTGTAAGATCTGCTTGAGTGATTACTTTATCATGTTATCTCGGCTACGGGGCTTGCTTCTTAGGAGTTGAGTATTTCCTTCTTCTAATATTTTGCGATCTATTTTTTGGCTAGAGCCAAAATTGCAAATTTTGGTCCAGCATTTCAGTCGTTAGATTGTCCGACCAACTAGAAGTTTCAAAATTCTTTGCAATATCGTTGTGCTGTGATAAGATTGTCGTATTGAAAAAGATTGAATAAATAGTAAGAAAGTAAATCTATACATTCATCATTTTTTTTTGATCTGATTTCCTGTAACGGATAATTATAAGCCTCGTCTCTGTGAGGAACGATCAGATATGACATTATCACTTATTGTTATCT
>CALDEN010000306.1 GCA_937942405.1 uncultured Saprospiraceae bacterium | reverse complement strand
ACGGTGTGTACCTGTACCTATAGTGGGAATAGATCCTTGGATAATATCAAAAAATATGATCTGGATTATTTTCCGCTCAATCTGGCAACATTCGATATGGATGAAAAGACCAAAAGTGTGACTGCATCGGTCTATGGATTGCAAACTACACGATCTGTGTACAAGGAGGATACTGGTTGTGTGACTATCCGTGACAAAGATGATTTTAAACCCTCATATTTATCCAAGGAATCTACACCTGACTTATTCCCTTTAAAAAAAGTAAAGGAACCTAACATTTCTTTAACCGAATTACTCGACCCATACTTAGATAACTCCGATACGAAAACACGTACCATATTGGTCATGAAAAATGATACGATCCTCTATGAGCGATATGGAGAGGGACTCAGCAAAGATACTCCCCAGCTAGGATGGTCGATGACCAAAAGTATAACCAATGCACTTATAGGAATCGCTACTCAGAAAAAATTGATCAATGTAAACATGACTAAACTTTTTCCAGAATGGGAAAACGATCCTCGATCTAGGATTACCTTACAGCATCTGTTACAAATGAACTCAGGCCTCAAATGGGAGGAAGATTATAGTGCCATCTCTGATGCTACAGAAATGCTATTTCTATCAGAAGACATCGTAGCCTCTACGAAAGATAATCTCCATGAATTTCCACCAACATTAGAATGGGAATACTCCTCAGGTAGTACTAATCTAGTACTCGGTGTTTTAAGAAATAAATTGGGTGATGAAATCTATCATTCTTTTCCCAAAACGGAGTTATTTGATAAAATAGGAATGACAAGTGCATTTATAGAAAAAGATGAAAACGGAAACTTTATAGGCTCGAGTTATGGATACGCCACAGCTAGAGATTGGGCAAAGTTCGGTCTACTCTATCTCAATGATGGATTACGACCAGATAGTCTTAGGGTTTTGCCTGTAGACTGGGTTAACTATACTTCTAGACCCGTTAATTCTGTTACTCGAGATTATGGCTCACATTGGTGGTTAAATGACCGCAATTGCCAGTTTAAAGACGTTCCAGGAGATTTATTCTACGCTAGTGGGTTCAGAGGCCAGTATGTTTTTGTCATCCCGTCAGAGGATTTAGTCGTGGTTCGACTCGGTCAGAGTGAAGAGTTTGATATCAATACCTTCCTAAGTACGATTATCAGAACCATCAATTAGTCAACTTAACCTTTAGAATCTAGTTCTTTTTCTGCGTTTTCTATGATCAGATTCATTACTGATTCCAGTTGCTTAGCTCCGATATTCTTTATTAGGATCTCTCTATTCTTATCGAGAATAAACATCTTCGGCGTAGATCTTACATTGAACTTTCGCTTAAATCTAGATTTACCGTACTGATCTCCTAGGTTGAGAAAGCCTTCCATGTTCTTTTCTTTAATGGCATCCCAGCATCCTTGGTACTTATCCCCTTGCTTAGTACATACCGCAAGGAAGGTTACGTTTTGATCTTTAAACTTTTCATTAAAGGCGATGGCATCAGGCATGGCTTTTTTGCAATGACCACAGTCCGGAGCCCAAAACATAATCACGGTATAATCCGTCGGAACATCCGACAGTTTATATGGCGATCCATCTTCTTTATATAATGTAATATCTGGAACCGTTTTACCGATTAGCACAGGTCTTAATCGATTGGCACTGTCCTCTAATTTTTTGACATTTTCTTCTGATGCCCATGGAGCTAAACCTTTTGAATAATAATTATCCACTAGATGTACAAAGATGGCATCCTCCCCCACTACTTTAGAGTTTCCTGTCTCATTGGTATAATTACCTAGATAGAATCTATAAGTATCCTCAGAGGCTTTAACCCGATCCAATATATAATCAATGGCGACGATGACTGAGTCCGGAATCTGCGGAGTCAATTTTCTCACATAGTTGTCGATACGTGTATGTAAGAATGGTGTCCTTAAAGAAGTCGGATTATCCAGCTCTACATAGTCAAAATAATGAGCTTTATAGTAATCAAATTCTTGCTGTTTAATTTCTTCCTCTGTACCTGTAAATGACGGAGTGGGTTGAGTGATATTTCCTTTGACGAGCAATGAGGTAACTGTATTCGGGTTTTCTTTGATCAACTTATTTTGATAATCCAGGACATCTAGATCCATTTGATCCAGTTGTTTTACTATCTCAGAAATATCTTTTCCTTCCTCGAGAAGCAACTTCTTCTTTTCTCTTATGGAATTGGCTTTTGGTCTTTGGCTAGATAGGTAATCCAGATAGCCATAGAATAAGTCATTGTCTTTAGATCCTTTAAATTTTACTAGACCAAAGTTATCTGCATCTGCTTGTACTTTAAATTTTTGATCTTGGTCATTAACCATGAATTGAGCAAACTTATTGTCCGGTCTCAGTAATGCCAGGTACACGCCACTCTTTAATGCCTCCTCCCCTTTTAGCGAAAACTTACCTTTCTTAGTTGCAAATAATGTGTCTTGTACGAGATTCCTATTTCCGTAATAGTATCCTATGATTAAGGTATCGTTATCGTAGTTCTTAATGTCAAAATCTATTTCGTAGCCACTTTGACTTTGGCTTAGAGCCATAAAAGAAAAGAATCCTAAAAGAGTAAAGAGTATGTTTTTCATCAATTATTATATTCTATGTGCTAACACTCAAATAAGACTCGTAAGAACTTAAAAATGAATGATAGATTCTAGTATTTAAATATTTCTTAACGCTTTAATGTTTTAAGAAAGTGCTTTATTAACCGATCGTTTTGCGGCGAGTAGATATAATACAGCCATACGGATCGCTACTCCATTTTCTACCTGTTGCAGTATAATGGAATGATGACTATCTGCGGCATCACTGGTCAGTTCGACTCCTCTATTTATCGGCCCTGGGTGCATCAGTACGATTTCTTTATCGAGCCTATCGAGCCTAGATTTAGATATTCCATAAAACTGTGAATATTCTCTCAATGAGGGGATATATTTTATGTCTTGACGTTCTAGTTGGATCCGTAGCACATTGGCCACATCACACCATTGCAGAGCCTTATCTAAGTCGTATTCCACTTCTACATTAAGGCTTTTCATATGTTGAGGGATCAGAGTAGGCGGTCCACAGACCATCACTTTAGCCCCCATTTTTTGTAAACAGAATACATTACTGAGAGCTACCCTAGAGTGCATAATGTCTCCTACTATCAGTACCTTTTTGTTTTTAAGTGTACCTAATTTTTCCTTCATAGAGAAGGCATCTAATAAGGCCTGTGTAGGATGCTCATGAGTACCATCACCGGCATTGATGATATTTGCGTCTATGTGATTTGCAAGAAAAAAATGTGCTCCCGGTGCAGGATGCCTCATAACCACCATA
>CALDEN010000305.1 GCA_937942405.1 uncultured Saprospiraceae bacterium | reverse complement strand
ATCCCATTGTCTTTCATCTTGGCCAGGTGATGAGACATCATACTGATCTCACAACCTGCACCTATCGACTCGCATAAAGTAGATACATCCATCGCATCACTGTTTCCTAAGAGTTGCAATATCTCAAGTTTAACCGGATGTGCAACCACTTTTAAAAGCTTAGCGGCTGTTTGCAGTTTTTCTCGAGAAAGTATAGCTTGATTTTCTAGCATGATGCAAATATATAACATTTTAACAACTATTCAAGTGTTTTATTGAAATTATACTTTTAAAGTAAATCATAGTTCTATTTTTTGTAGTAATCATGAAGTCAACATCAGTAAATATTGGCTTACTTTAGTTCTACCTTCTTTCCTTAAAACATGGTTATATAGTTGTCACTAAAGGTGAATACGATATCAAAAGCATGCAAAAGCCTACATAGAATTTGTACATATCAAGGTTATTCGTAGAAATGTCTTACATTGAGTATATCGAGGCAAGGCCTGTCTTGTTTACAACAATATCAAAAAATATAATCCGTATGTATAATAGAATTACACTTGTGCTCTTTTCATTATTCCTAATAACCAATTTAGGGATTTCTCAAATCGAACTCCCTTTTGATTTTGAGACCACACCGACTACCTCGGATTTTATCGATTTCGATGGAGGGACTGCTACTGTTATTGCAAACCCCCAATCCTCAGGTATCAATACGAGTAGCTCCGTAGCACAAATCGTAAGAGATGGCGGACAGCCATGGTCTGGCAGTAAAATACGCTTAACTGACTTTCTAGATTTCACGGTAAACAATACATTTACCATGAAGGTGTTTTCACCTGCAACTGGCACTCCTGTTCTTTTTAAATTAGAAGGCCCTGGAGCTGCAACTCCAGATAATGTTGTCAGCACTACCGTTGCCAATGAATGGGAAACACTCACATGGAATTTTCCAGGCTTAGCATCCAACACCTATGACGAGGTGGTCTTCATATTTGATTTTGGGACTGTAGGAGATGGTTCTGCAAGTTCTACTTTCTTATTTGATGATGTAGAATTTATAGATAATAGCGGCGGTCTAGATCAGATGTCATTACCTGTAACTTTTGATGATACCAGTGTTTTCTATGAATTGATCGATTTTGAAGGAGCGGGCCCATCTGCAGTAGTAGTCGATCCTACTGATCCAAACAATACGGTGGCCACCGTTTTAAAATCTACCTCATCAGGTACTTCTGGCGGCACCACTATGGGAGGAATAGGTTTTCCTAACCCCATTCCTTTTACAGCAGAAAACACAACAATGTCTGTGAGAGTCTGGTCTCCAGATGCAGGAATCCCTGTACGATTAAAAGTAGAGAACTCTAATGATGTTACGGTAAGTGTAGAAACAGAAGCGACTACGATGGTGGCCATGGAATGGGATACGTTGACCTTTGATTTTAGCAATGAAGCTACCGGAACTGCAATATTGAATTTAGCGAGTACATATAATAAAGCTTCTATCTTTTTCAACTTCGGTCAATCAGGTGCTGCAGCTGGAGACAAAACATACTATTGGGATGATGTGGAATTTGGTGGAGAAGTTACGCCTCCTGGAGATCCGATCACCTTCCCTGTCGATTTCCAATCTGAAACTATAGATTATATCTTCGAAAATTTTGATGGAGGAGATCTAAGTTTAATAGACAATCCCGATCCGTCTGGTATTAACACAAGTACCAAAGTCGCTAAAATGGTTAAAAGCCCTGGACAGCCTTGGGGAGGAAGTTTCATGACACTCAGTGCCCCGATCGATTTTTCGATGAGTACGATGATCACTATGAATGTCTGGGCTCCGTCTGTAGGGAGTAAGGTCTTATTGAAACTAGAAAACTCAGCGGATGGTGCAGTGTTTGTAGAAGTCGAAGAAGCGACCACTACTGCCAATGCCTGGGAGGAATTGTCCTTTGATTTCAGTGCGATTGATCCTGCTTCATCGTATGACCGAGTTGTACTCATTTTTGAATTGGGTACGATGGGTGATGGTTCTGATGCGTTTACGTATTATGTAGATAACCTCCAATTGGACGAAGGTGCAGGAGTAGAATTAATAAATGCTGCTGATGCAGGAATTCGTATTTCTCCAAATCCAGCCCAATCGTTTATCCGTATAGATCTTAAAGATGCTTTGAAATCCTCTGCTAATTTTATGCTTTTTGATATAAGTGGAAGACTTCTCATAGAAGAAAATAGTACAACTCAAACTACTACAATCAATGTAGTTGATTTACAAAACGGCATGTACTTCTTGAAAATCAACATAGAAGATAAAAGCTACTTTCAGAAAGTGTTCATTGCAAAATAACTGGAGATTCAGATAGCGAATACGGCTAAAAAAAGCATTCATCTCCTCTGTGGGGTGAATGCTTTTCTTTTATTGGACATTTGCGAAAAGCTATTTAAATAGTGGATAACACAAGCTCAAATAAAAAAGCAGACCTATATATTACAGGCCTGCTTAACTAAATTAGTCGTTTTCAAAAACTAAAAATTCTTATTTATTTCCTACTTCAATTCTTGTAGCAGCGTCTCTGCTGCCAATTTTCCGAGATTATTAGAAGCTAGTGGGCTCGCTCCTGTGATCAGTAGTCGATCTCTACATACCGTATCGTCTGACTTTGTATTCATTAATTTGGCTCCCAAGCCTTTTAGTCTCTCGCTTAATCCGAATGGCATATGTCCTGGTAAGTATCCGATCATCGGGGTCTGCTTATCTACAGAATCTGGAAATACGGCCATCTCATATCCATCGTATAGAAACTTACGATTCTGTAGGGTTGTAGTTAATAATGATCCTGGTCCGTGACAGAGTGTAATCATAAAGACTTCACTTTCATGAGCCCAATGTAAGACCTTACCTACATTACTATCTTCAGGAATACCGAGCATGGCTCCATGTCCTCCTGGAACAAAAACCGCAGCATACGACGAAGTATCATTTAACGAATTCTGGATAAAGTCTCCTAGTTTACCAGGCTTCTCAAAACTGGATTTCAGCTCATTATAAATCGCTTTTACATACTTATCTTCTTTAGGGAAAGCCCACATTTCAAAAACCACTGGCTTACCAGTCGGAGTAACGATATCGAATTCAAAGCCTGCATTTTGAAGATGTAACATCGGCAGTAATGCTTCTACCGGATGGTTCCCTGTAGAGAACAATTTACCATTCTGCATTTTCATATTTTTCTCCTCCGTGAAAATGACTAAGATTTTGGATTTCTTACCCGTATATTTCTGATAGGAAACTGGGGTGTAATCTGTCTTTGCTTTTACAGCTAATTTTAATGCCAGTTTGGAAGGACTGTACGATCCGTCCTCTTCTAATTTTGGTGCTAAACCAAATAATTTTTTAAACATCGCTTTTAATTTATGGTGGTTACTAATTGATCCATCGGCTTACGAACTTTGACTAAGTTTACTAACCAATCCTTTTCTGCGTCTCTATAACCGATCGGTAAGATGACTGTACTCTTTAGATTCTTTGACTTTAAGTCCAATATTTTATCTAGTGCTGCAGGATCAAAACCTTCCATCGGTGTGCAGTCTACCCCTTCATACACCGCTTGTGTCATTCCTGCCATTAAGGCGATATAGGTCTGTCGAGCGGCATGCTCAAAATTTTCTTTAGGATCACGGTGGGGATACCCATCCAATAACATCTTTCGGTAATTTTCCCAGCCCTCGTTTTTAAAACCTCGAATCTCATTAGTCAGATCAAACATGTGGTTTATACGATCTGCGGTATAGTGATCCCAAGCCGCAAATACCAATAAATGAGAGCAATCTGTCACCTGTGGCTGGTTCCAAGCAACTTCTCTTATCTGAGCCTTTACCTCAGCATTGGTAATTACGAAAACCTCAAAGGGCTGTAATCCACTCGATGTCGGAGCCAGTCGTATCGCTTCTAGAATAGTGTCTATCTTCTCTTGAGGTACGACTTTACCATTCATTGCTTTGGTCGCATAGCGTTCATTTAATTTTTCTATAAAACTCATTGTATTCTTTTTTTTGAAATTGGAATACAAAATTAGCCTATAGGCAAATCCTAAAAATTGATGTATGGTAATAAATCAGCTAGAGGCGATCTCTTTACGGATCCTGCTCAAACTCTCTGTCGTAATCCCCAGATAGGATGCGATATGGTAGTTCTTTACATCTTGTGCTATGCTGGGGTATGTGCTCACAAAATTGATGTACCTCTCTTTTGCAGAAAGGGTTAAGTTCTCTAAAATCCGATTTTGAAAACTCGCAAATGCCAGCTCCATCTTTCTGAAATGAAAAAAGGCCACCTTCGGAATTTCTCTACAAACCAAGTCAAAATCTGACTTAGCTATGCTATAAATATCGGCCTCTTTGATACACTCGATATAAGATACCGCATTCATTTTTTTTCTCCCATATAATGCGATATAATCACTGATCCACCATCCTTTTACGGCAAACTGCAGTATATGCTCCTTGCCTTCCAAATCAATAATATAGCTTCTAAGGCATCCTGTATGGACATAAAAGAGTTCATCGACCTTGTCTTGTGCTTTGAGCAGGAACGCACCTTTTGAAAGGCTGGAATGTTTCAGCTTACTGTATACCAGATCAGCTTCTTGAACAGTTAAGAAATCAGCCTGAAAAATCTCTGTTATGATGGGGTTCACGTGATGTTCTTTTATTCGGATTATTGGTTGTAAGTGTGATTGGAAAATGGGTATTCCACCTAGACAGAAATCCTAAAGCTCTATTTCCTATTTGTGGCTTTTTTTTCTTTATTCTTAACGTAAATGAGTTTGTGTCTACTTTTGGGGCTTTCTCTACGCTCTACGTCAAATTTACCTATGGACTTAATTAAGGGCGTTAACTTTTCAAATCCATAGTTCCTCGAATCGAAGTTTGGTTTTTTCTTGAGTAACAAACTACCTACATCTCCCAAAAATGCCCAGCCCTCCTCATCTGAAAGAGCCGATATCGTAGAAGTAATTAGTTTAATTTCCTTACGAGTTATTTTATCTAGACTGTTGTTTTTGGTAGTTTCTTTCTGAGTGGAATCCGTTTTCTTTTCTGATTGATTCCTTATGATCTCTATATAAATAAACTTATCACAAGCAACGATAAATGGATTAGGGGTCTTCTTCTCTCCTATCCCGATTACTTGTAATCCCGCTTCTCTTAAACGTGTCGCCAATCTTGTAAAATCACTGTCACTCGATACTAAGCAAAAGCCATTGACCTTATTGGAATAAAGTATATCCATTGCATCTATGATCATGGCAGAATCCGTTGCATTTTTGCCAGTCGTGTATCCATACTGTTGGATGGGTGTTATTGCATTTTCGAGTAGCAATCTTTTCCATTTTGACAAATGTGGTTTTGTCCAATCTCCATAAATTCTCTTGATCGTCGGATTACCGTATTTGGCTATTTCCTCCATCATTTCCTTTACGTGCTGAGAAGGAATGTTATCCCCATCTATAAGTACAGCTAAATTTAGATTTTCTCTCATTTTACACACGTTTTACATTCTAGCAATTATTTCTGAATTAATCGAAAAATTCCTTAGAACTATTATTGCTCGAATGTACAGTAATATCAAATGATCGAATAATGTATGGTGAATTATTTGAATATGACAACAATACCTCGATTTCGCTTTTCAATGACTTGAAATGG
>CALDEN010000304.1 GCA_937942405.1 uncultured Saprospiraceae bacterium | reverse complement strand
TTTATGTTGCAGGATGAAAAAGTAGTGTATTGCAACGGCAGCTTACATGCTGATATCAAACAAGAAAAAGTAGGGACTCCGGATTACGATGGATTGTCTCTTAAAAAATATCTGTCCGTTATCCAACTGACTAATCCTATGCATAGACTATGGAGTGATGGTCGGTGGAATAAGTTGACCATGGCTCATGGGTGCTACTGGGGTAAATGTACGTTCTGTGATATATCACTCGACTATATTAAAAACTACGAAGCCTCCTCTGCAGAGCTAATTGTCTCTAGAATGGAGGATATGATCGATAAGACAGGGGAGCGAGGATTTCACTTTGTAGATGAGGCAGCCCCTCCGGCATTGATGAAAGCCGTAGCTCTAGAAATTATTAAGCGAAAACTTGTCGTTACCTGGTGGACTAACATACGATTCGAAAAAAGCTTCCACCTCGATCTTTGTCGATTACTGGCAGCGTCAGGGTGTATAGCGGTGTCAGGTGGATTAGAAGTAGCCTCTGATCGATTACTCACCTTAATAGCCAAAGGAGTCAGTGTCGAGCAGGTAGCACAGGTAAATCGCAATTTTATCGAAGCCGGTATCATGGTTCATGCTTATCTGATGTATGGTTTTCCTACCCAGACAGCACAAGAGACGATTGATTCTCTAGAGGTAGTCCGTCAGATGTTTGAGCAGGGGATATTGCAATCTGCATTTTGGCATCGTTTTGCCATGACCGCACATAGTCCGGTAGGAA
Organism: uncultured Saprospiraceae bacterium; assembly: GCA_937942405.1. Classification (GTDB taxonomy): domain Bacteria; phylum Bacteroidota; class Bacteroidia; order Chitinophagales; family Saprospiraceae; genus JAHDHU01. The sequence goes on along the minus strand of CALDEN010000304.1, from coordinate 2,412 downwards.
TGAGCCCATCTACTTTTAAAGTAGAAGCTGCAGATGATCGCATAGGCACATTTGCCAATAATGATATACAGCATATCGATCCGACCGGGACAGATCACGAGCTGTTTTCTGAAGGACTCAAGAAGTCCTTATATAATTATATGCATAGCTATTGCCTAGATCATCCGTTGAGTAATTGGTTTGACTTTGATGTACCAGAGACGATTTTAGCACCTGATTTGATTTTGAGCTATTTAGAAAATAGTCCGCAGCGGGAATTTAAAAAATCACACAATGTAAAATGGATTGGCGGAGTAGTCACGTATAATGCTGAGGTAGAAGCATTGGTCATACATGGGAGCCAAGAAAGTTTTGAACTCGCATGTACGCAGGACCTAGGATTATGGATCGTAGAATTCATCACCCAGTTATCCACTGATACCATTAAATTTCAAGAATTGGATCAGCGGTTTATAGACTCCTTCGATACGGATTTCCAGGATTTTGTAGACTCCGATTTTTTTGACGGCTTACGCCAAATAGGATTACTTATACTTTAAGCCACACTATAAGAAGTAGTAATTAAGAGCAATGAATAAACGATTGTTTTTATTATCATACGATCCGAAAGAATCAAAATAACCATCACCCAATAATTGTAAGGTACCAAATGCATATAGTCTCACACGAGGAGAAAAATAATGACTCACTATAGGAGTTAAGCTAATGTTGTAATAATAACGATCAAGGTAAAATGGATTAATCGTTTCATTAGGGAGACTAATTCCAGTCCCAAAATTCAGCCCTAAGCGATAATTTGTTCTTAGACTTTGGTAATAACCGATCGTTACATTGGCAGAGGCATTTGCAATTAAGGCTTTGGTTTGTGCATCTTGGGGAAGGAAGTTTGTATTCGATAAACCAGATTTAATGATATACTCTTGGTCTATTTGCCATGATTTAGAGATCGCTTTATGTTGCATATGGGCCAATGCGAAACCATAATAGGTGCTTTGATTTGAAGTATCGCGGTCTAAGTCTAGGCTATTATAATCGTATCTAACATCTATTCCGAATTCTGTAGCCTTTCCATGTTTTCTAGAAACAAAACGCTCATTATTCCATGTATCTAATAGGATTGGATAAAATCGAGTATTGAGGGGATCTACTATTTTATGATCTATTAAATAATTAATCAGTCTTTCTTGTTCAGCGATGGTTTCATGTCTGAAGTCCAGACGTCTCATATTGAGTATAGAAGCAATCTCCTTTGCGAGATCCACTAACTCCTGATCGTTTATATCATTTAAAAGAAGATTTTCTTCCTTTAAGACTTCTAGGATGTTCATAGCTTGCCATAGATCAGTGACGATTTCTACTCGTCCTAAGCCCATTCTCATTTCAGGATTCAGTGTAAGCGATACATCTTCATTTCCAGTGAAGAAACTGAAATTGCTATTTAGATTTGTATTGTTATTGGGGTAATTAAAGAAATATGGATTGTCATATGCTCCTAAGAAGTAATTACGTACTCTTAGATATCTTTTGGGCTTGTCATAAAATCTGTAATCATGGGATGCACGTATTTGACTAAAAAAACCATCTGTTGTATAGTTATTTAGATCATTTCGATTTATATATCCGGTAAGGAAAGATACAAATACCTCAGTTTGCTTTTTTCTCGTATTCCCTATGCTAGAATAAGAGCCGGTTAATTCTAAGTCAAAGATTGAGCTCTCGTTATTGTAATAATTTCTACTGAATACATCTAGACTAGGTTGAGCTACTAATGTTTTGCGATGTAGATCTGGATACTCAAAATTGTCAAATAGTATACTTGCGTTTTGTCCAAGTCCATCGCGAGAGACAAATAGTAGGAGGAATGCGACAAAAAGATAGGATGTATTAACTCTATTCATAGTGATAAGTAATATCTATGCGAAAGTTAGATCAAATTTCTAACCTTAAAAAGACGCTTACTCTAAGTTATGTAAAGTAGCTGACATGAAATTTTGAAATGTAGGGTTTATGTGGAATCTTGAGATATACGTGTAGTAGGCAAAATACAAATAGCACTTTGATGAGGCTGTATATTTGTATTGTTAGTTCGACACAATAAAAACTACAATTATGAAAAATTTATTTGCAACATTGTTTTTAATCGCTTTCTCTCTTAATATGGGAATGACATCATCTAATACTATTATAGATGGAGATGATAAGAAGCCTGCGTTTGAATTTAAAATGAATGCTAACTATGGCGATGTAGTAAGTGTAGTACTTAATGAGAAAGACAATGCTCTTTCCTTTTCGACGCTAGCACAAATAAGTTTTGTTCAGATTTTAGATTCTGAAGGAAGAGTAGAGTATCAACTACCTGTTTTTTCAAATGATGTAATCATAGATTTAGATGATTTTGAAAGCGGAAAATTC
>CALDEN010000303.1 GCA_937942405.1 uncultured Saprospiraceae bacterium | reverse complement strand
TTTTAGAAATACCATCCAGCAAAAGGAAATCAATCCAGAGCTCTATCTATTTCTCAAAAACTGGTTTATATTCTTAAATGACAAAGAAGATGGACTTGGTAATTTGACCATAAAGTATATGCTCGAACTATCCGAGTACATCGGCTTCCAACCTGTCAATAATTTTGACGAAAGTCGTCCATTTTTTGATACCCTAGAAGCCCAGTTTGTGGCAAGTGATGCCACTAATAAGTATTGTGTATCGGAGGCATTAAGTGGTGTATTATTCCGATTCCTTCAGACTTCTAGAGACGACATACAGTACATTCGGCTAGACCGACAATCTAGATCTGACCTGCTCGATAAATTGATCCAGTATTTTCAGTTGCATCTGGAAAATTTTAGAGATTTAAAATCCATCGATATACTCAGACAGGTATTGAGTTAATACTACTTTAGCAGAATAAACAGACATAAAATGCCCGCATTACCTAAAGGCAAACTGCAATATAAAAAAGGAAAGCTTTCTAAAGCAAAATTGATAGAACTCTATCATGGCATGCTATTGCCCCGGATGATCGAGGAAAAAATGCTCATCCTCCTCCGTCAAGGAAAAATCTCTAAATGGTTTGCAGGCATCGGTCAGGAAGCCATCGCAGTAGGAGCTACCATGGCACTCGATGCTGACGAGATGATCTTTCCGATGCACCGTAATCTAGGTGTATTTACGTCACGTAATATACCCCTACATCGACTGTTCTGTCAGTGGCAAGGAAAAGCGTCAGGCTTTACATCTGGACGAGATCGATCGTTTCACTTCGGTGCACCAGACTTTAACGTGGTCGGTATGATCTCACATCTCGGCCCTCAGCTCGCACTAGCTTCTGGAGTCGCTATGGCTCACAAGCTCAACAAAGAAAAAAAAATATCCCTTGCCTTTACTGGTGAAGGAGGTACTAGCGAAGGAGATTTCCATGAGGCCCTTAACGTGGCTTCTGTATGGAATCTACCGGTCATATTCGTCATAGAAAATAATGGATACGGACTCTCTACCCCATCAGAGGAGCAATACAACTGCAAAGATCTCGCAGATAGAGCACTGGGATATGGCATGCAATCTAGCATCATAGATGGCAATAATATCCTAGATGTGTACAATGAAATTTCGGCTATAGCCAAAAAAATAAAAAAGAATCCTCAGCCATGGCTCGTAGAATGCAAGACATTCAGAATGCGAGGACACGAGGAAGCATCTGGTACTAAGTATGTACCTGAGAAGCTGATGAAAGCCTGGGCTCAGAAAGACCCATTGGTCAATTTTGAAAAGTACTTACTCCGTTCGAGATACATCAGCAAGCAAGATATAGCAGATGCCAGAGCATCGATCAAGCAATCTATAAATGACAACTTAGAGATCGCATCTAAGGAAGAGGAGATACAATCTACCGAACTTGCCGAGGTTGGATCTATGTATGCCCCATCGGATAATCGAGCTATAGAGCCAAAATCTAAAAAGACAAAATCATTGCGTATGATCGATGCCATCAAAGAGGCCCTCGATCAGGGAATGGAAAAATATGACGAGCTCATCTGTATGGGACAGGACATCGCCGATTACGGAGGGGTCTTTAAAATCACAGATGGCTTTATGGAAAAATATGGCAAGGATCGAGTACGCAATACTCCGATCTGTGAGAGTGCCATCATCGGAATCGGAATCGGTCTATCCCTCCGCGGATATAAGTCGATGGTAGAGATGCAGTTTGCCGATTTTGCGACCTGTGCATTTAATCAGATCGTAAATAATGCCGCTAAACTCCATTACAGATGGAATCACTCCCCCGATATGGTCATACGGATGCCTACAGGAGGAAGTGTAGGAGCAGGACCATTCCACAGTCAGACCAACGAGGCATGGTTTACCCATACCCCTGGACTTAAAGTCGTCTACCCCTCTAATCCTGTAAATGCCAAAGGACTACTCCTAGCCGCACTGGCAGATCCTAATCCAGTCATGTATTTTGAGCATAAGGCTCTCTATCGATCCATGACCCAGGACGTACCGAGCTCGTACTACACCTATGAGATCGGAAAAGCAGAAATCGTACATAGTGGCAACGATGCAACCATCATCACCTATGGACTCGGGGTCAAATGGGCCTTAGATCTTGTCGCTGCAGAGGGTCTAGATATAGAAGTGATCGATTTACTATCACTGGCTCCGATCGATTATGAGACGATCCAGACTTCCGTCAAAAAAACAAATCGAGTACTGATCCTCCATGAAGATGTAGAGATCGGTGGTCTCGGTGGTGAACTATCAGCTTACATATCCGAGTATATGTTTGAGGATCTCGATGCACCTATTTTGCGAGTGGCGAGTTTAAATACGCCAGTTCCTTTTGCAAAAAACTTAGAAAAACTATTTTTGCCCCTCGATAGACTCAAGGTCAAAATATCTGAGCTCTTAAACTACTAATATTACTATGATGAATCTTGAAAATTTTGTGGCTGTAAGTGGATTACCAGGATTGTATAAAATGATCGGTAACCGTAAGAATGGACTTCTCGTTCAGGACTTAGATAAAGGAACTTCACGGTTTTGTTCAGTACGTAAACATCAGTTTACCCCTCTAGAGACCTGCTCTATCTATACAGATCAGGACACTACTGCCCTCAAGGACATATTTGTAACGATGGAGAGCATCCCACCGATCGATATAAAATCTAAGAGTGAGGACTTACATGCCTACTTCAGAAAAGTATTGCCAGAATATGACGAGGATCGTGTATACATCTCCGATATCAAAAAAGTAATCAAGTGGTATACCTTCCTCAAGGAGCGAAA
>CALDEN010000302.1 GCA_937942405.1 uncultured Saprospiraceae bacterium | reverse complement strand
AAAAATATCTTCTCGGAGACTGTGCTCTTCCCTAGATAAGAAGCCAGCTTTACTCGCTGGGCCTCCCCACCAGATAATGTACTCGAGGACTGTCCCAGTTTTACATATCCTAGGCCTACGTCATTGAGTGGCTTTATTTTATTTACCACTTCTTTATGTGCCGCAAAAAATGTAATCGCTTCTTCTATCGAGAGGTCTAATACCTCACTGATACTCTTACCAGCATAGGTCACCTCGTTTACCTCTGCTCTGAATCTAGAGCCGTTGCAATCCTCACAAGTCAGCTTTACATCTGCTAGAAACTGCATCTCGACAGTAATCTCCCCCTCTCCTGAGCAGGCCTCACATCTCCCGCCCTCTACATTGAAAGAAAAATGCTTTGGTTTAAAACCTCTGATCTTAGACAATTGCTGATCGGCATATAATTTCCTGATGGCATCGTAGGCTTTGACGTAAGTCACCGGATTAGACCTGGAGGATTTACCGATGGGATTTTGGTTGATTAATTCTACTTTCTGTATCGCATCTAGATCTCCCGTCAGACTCGTATATGATCCTGGAGCTGTCGCAAAAACATCACCGAGTTCTTTATTCAGAGCGAGATGCAATATGCTTTTTACCAAGCTCGATTTTCCACTACCAGAGACTCCTGTCACTACCGTCAGCACATTGAGCGGAATCGTAACATCGATGTTTTTTAAGTTATTCTGAGAGGCCCCTTTTAGTTTTAGTTTATTTCTCACTTTCCTACGGCTAGCCGGAAGTGGTATGGACTTTCGTCCAAAAAGATAATCGGACGTTATGCTGTTTTTGTCTTTTTTGAAATCTTTATATGGACCACTATAAATTACCTCTCCACCACGTACTCCTGCTAGAGGGCCTATATCTATAATATGATCTGCATTACGTATGATATCCTCTTCATGTTCTACGACGATGATGGTATTTCCTAGTTTTTTTAGATTTTGGATAACGGTTACCAGCTTTTCTGTATCCTTAGGGTGTAACCCGATACTGGGCTCGTCTAGTATATATAATGAACTGGTTAAATTAGAACCCAGCGTACGAGTAAGGTTAATCCGTTGTGTCTCTCCACCACTGAGTGTCCCCGATAGTCTATCGAGATTTAGATAACCTAGGCCTACGTCCATCATGGTTCTCAGTCGATTATTGATCTCTAGTAATATCCGCTTTGCCACTTCTTTATCAAAGTCTGATAATTTCAACTTACTGAAAAATACTTGTAATTCTGAGATCGGTATTTTTATGAGTTGAGCGATACCCGTCTTTCCGACAAATATATAAGTGGCCTCTTTTCTGAGTCTGCCTCCCTTACATGATGAACAGGTAGTCCGACCTCGATATCGTGCCAGCATAACTCTGTTCTGAATCTTATAGGTCTTGGCTTGGAGTTCGCTGAAGTACTCATCTATCCCATAAAAATGCTCGTTGCCTTCAAAGAGTAAGTCTCTCTGCTCTTCGGTAAGATCTTTTACAGGAGTATGTACTGGAAAATCAAAATGATGAGCAGAGGATAGTAATCTATTGAGCCATGACTGACTCTTCTCTCCTCTCCAGCAAGCGATGGCATTATCGTATACCGACTTACTATCATCGGGAATGACTTTTCTAGGATCTATCCCTAGTACTTTTCCATAACCCTCGCACTTAGGACATGCACCATACGGATTATTATAGTTAAATAACTGATGGGTCGGCTCTAGAAACTGCATTCCATCTAGTTCGAACCGATTGTTAAACGTCATCGTCTTGCCTCCGATCACATCTATGATGCATTCTCCTTCGCTTTCGCTAAAAGCGGTCAAAACCGAATCGGCAATACGTTTGTAATTTTCCTCATCCTCGTTGATCACAAATCGATCTATCAATATAAAAAGTGTTTTATGATAGGCAGAGACATCCTTTTTTTTATCGAACTTGTCGGACTGCAGGATGTCTTCGATATAGTGGATTTCCTTTTTATACTTCACTCTGGTGTATCCCTTCTGTAAAAGAAACTCAAGCTCTTTTTCAACGACTCGTTCATACTTTCGCTGTAGCGGAATGAAGAGTTGGATTTTAGATTCTAGTTTTTGCTTTTTTAAATAATCGATGACATCTGTTACTGAGTGTTTTCTTACTTCCTTTCCAGAAATAGGTGATATGGTCTTTCCTACTCGAGCATAAAGTAATCGGAGATAATCATAGATCTCTGTAAGACTCCCTACTGTAGATCTCGCATTGCTCGTGCTTACCTTCTGTTCGATGGCTATCGCAGGGCATATTCCTTTGATAAAATCTACTTCGGGCTTTTTCATCCGATTGAGAAACTGCCTTGCATAAGACGATAAACTCTCCACATATCTACGCTGGCCTTCTGCATATAAGGTATCCATGATTAACGATGACTTCCCAGATCCCGATAAGCCGGTCACCACGATAAGCTCATTTTTAGGTATCATGAGCTCTATATCCTTTAGGTTGTTAGAGCGAGCACCTTTTATATGTATATGATTTTCGAGATTGACTTCTTTGTTTGTAGTAACAGCCACGGTTTAGTTTAGATCAAGTAATTAGAACGACACTAATGTATCATCTATGTCATTGTTTTTAATAACAATGTTATTATTTATTAGTTTATACCTTATATTTGCGATATAAAGATGGCCGACCTTTCGCTGTCTTCACTATTTCCCCTTTTCAACTTATTATAATTTAACAAACAAACCTACTTTGTATTTTTTATCCCTTCATAACTTTTCCAATAAGTTTTAATTATGTATGACATTCTACAGCTGAACGACATGCTCGTTCCTGAATTAAAAGAGTTAGCCGAAAAAATCGAATTAAAAGGCTACAAGAAACTAAGCAAACAAGAACTAATCTATAAAATACTAGATCATCAAGCGTTAATGAACAAAAACGTAGATACCAAAGTACCTGATGAGCATAGTAGACCAGCTAAAAAGGTAGCTCCGAAAAAGGAAGCACCAAAAAAAGAAAGAAAACCAAGAGCTGAAAAGCCAAAAACAGAAAATAAACCAAGTTCTGCTAAAGCTGAGCCAAAAGAAAAAACAAAAGAGTCTTCTGATAAAAAACCGGCTAAAAAGATTGCTGTAATCAAACCACCTGCAGCAAGAAAGAATGAAAACAGAAGCAATGATTCGAAAAATAACGAATCAAAAAGCAACGAGCCCAAAAAACAAGAGTCTAAAAGTGCTGAAAATAAGAGTTCAGAGAAAAAAGATAGGCCTGTAAAAGAACGTGATCCTGAAAAAGATGCAGCGAGAAAAGCGAGAGAGGAAGCGAGAGAAGCAAGAAAGAAGATATTCGATGTAGATATCGATGGGATCATAGAAGGAGAAGGGATCTTAGAAATGATGCCTGATGGCTATGGTTTCTTAAGATCATCTGATTACAACTACCTCACATCTCCAGATGACATTTATGTATCACCATCTCAGATAAAGCTATTCGGCCTGAAAACAGGAGATACTGTTAAAGGAGCGATCAGACCTCCGAAAGAAGGTGAAAAGTACTTTGCACTACTTAAAGTGTCATTAATAAATGGAATGGATCCTGCAAGGACCAAGGAAAGAGTACCATTTGAGTACTTAACTCCATTATTCCCAGAAGAAAAATTTAATCTATCCGTAAGACCTGATGGTAAAGATTACGGTAATCGTATGATCGATCTATTTACCCCTATCGGTAAAGGACAGAGAGGGCTTATCGTAGCACAACCTAAGACGGGTAAGACATTCTTACTGAAGGATATCGCAAACGCTATTGCGGAAAATCATCCTGAGTGTTACATGATCGTACTACTGATAGACGAACGTCCAGAGGAGGTAACAGATATGAAACGTAGCGTAAAAGCGGAGGTAGTAGCTTCTACTTTTGATGAACCTGCAGAAAACCATGTAAGAGTGGCCAATATCGTTCTAGAAAAAGCAAAAAGATTAGTGGAATCGGGTCATGATGTCGTCATCCTGCTGGATTCAATCACTAGACTCGCTAGAGCATACAACACGGTATCTCCTACTTCTGGTAGAGTACTATCGGGTGGTGTAGAAGCAAACGCTTTACACAAGCCGAAAAAATTCTTTGGTGCGGCTAGAAATATAGAAGGTGGTGGATCATTTACGATTTTGGCAACAGCCTTAACAGATACGGGTTCTAAAATGGACGAAGTAATCTTTGAAGAATTCAAGGGTACGGGTAACATGGAGCTGCAATTAGATAGAACACTCGCCAATAAGCGTATGTATCCTTCTATAGATCTGACTAAATCTAGTACGAGAAGAGAAGAATTACTATTGGATGATGCTATTTTGACTAGGATGTTTATCCTCAGAAAGCACCTTGCAGACATGAAACCAGACGAGGCTATGCAGTTTTTACGTAGCCAAATGAACGGAACTCAGTCCAATGAGGAGTTTTTAGTGTCAATGAATAGCTAAAAGTTTTAAATAAATTAGGAAATAACGTAAGAATTAGCATATTTTTGCAGCCCCGTAATAAGGAAAACTATGAAACGTACTTATCAGCCGTCAAGAAGGAAAAGAAAAAATAAACACGGATTTCGTGCACGCATGAAGTCTAAAGATGGAAGAAAATTACTTGCTAGAAGAAGAAAGAAAGGAAGAAAATTCCTTACTGTATCTGATACAATGAAAGTAAAGTAATCCTATCCTCTATAAGGTATAAAAGCCGGGCCAGTTTATAACTGACTCGGCTTTTTTTATGTCTATAACGGATAAAAAATCAAGGGTACAAAATAAGGGGAAAAGGGGATAAAAAAATGGGGAAACAGAATAAATTCTGCTTACCCCAAATTAACACCCTTAATGTTGCTTACTAGACGATTCATAAAAGTAGATGCCACACATTTTTACATAAGAATTAAATAAAAAATTGGACTAAGCCTTTTGCAATAAAACATTGATGCAAAAAAATGGTAAAAACCGTATTTTAGATGCTATAAATACTCCTACAATGTCCAAAGTAGCTACCATAAAAGAATACATAGATGCTATCCCGGAAGAAAGAATCGATGCATTTAAAAAACTCAGAAAAGTCATAGTAGATAATCTTCCAGAAGGCTTTAAAGAAGAACTGAATTATGGAATGCCAGGCTATGTAGTCCCTCTCGATGTCTATCCTGATGGATACCACTGTAAAAAGAATGCTCCACTCCCCTTTGCCAATATCGCCAACCAAAAAAACTTTATAGCCGTATACAACATGGGTATGTATGCACAGCCGAGCATCAAAGACTGGTTTCAGAAAGAATACGCAGAGCGATGCAAGTATAAACTGGATATGGGCAAGAGTTGTATCAGACTCAAAAAAATGGACGATATACCCTACGAACTGATCGGAGAACTCTTCCAGAAGATGTCGATGGAAGAATGGATCGATCTATACGAAAAGAATATCCGCAAATAATGCTTGCTCAGGGGTAATTATAATTTTAAGCTTGGCCGTCGAGCCTAATCCATTTTCAAGAAACTCTTTGTCTCTACGGTATCATTTATACTAAATCGGAGATAATATATACCGTTGGGGATATCCTTCGTTTCCACAAGAATAGAATATATCTTAGTAGTTTCCAATTTAAGCGAGCTAGTCCTACTAATCAAACTTCCTTTACCATCTAGTATATCAAAAGCAACAATGTCATTTTCAGCACCTGCAAAAACTATATTCAATTCCGATTTAACAGGATTGGGGAACATATATAGACCAGAATTTTTTTCTACGGTTATATTGAGATCCTGAGTGTCGAGCGTCTCATTCAAAATATCAAACATTTTTATTCGATAACTATATAGCCCATCCATTTCTATTTCAGAATCTGTAAACTCATATTCGTTAAAGAGTCCTTTTTTCGTTTCTTCGTCGATCAGAATATCAAATTCGCTTGTATTAGGGTCTTTTTTTAGAATTCTGTAGAACTCTGCGTCTTGCTCATCTTCTGATTCCCATCGCAGTATATGTGCTCCAGGAATGGCGTCGATACTCGCTCTAAAGCTTCCTGAATTTTCATCCAGAGATACCGGTTTCAATCCTATATCTATGTGTAGATCGTCAGTCAAACTAAATACCTCAAAAACATCACTCGTTCCTGGCCCAAAAGAACCGGTTATATCGCTATCGACTAAATCATTGTTCCCTTGATCAGGGCTTACAAATGCCACTCCGTCGATGGATTCTACTTCTATGTAATATTGACCTGGAACCACACATAATTCCCACCAGCCGTCATCACTATTTGAGCCCGGCTTGTGGCTGCTTGCAGTATTGCTGACAAGGGCCCATGAGCTATTTTCCAGTCGATATAATTTTATTTTCACCCCATTTATTCCATTCTCATTGGGGTCTTGAATATCGTTTTCTATGGCATCAAACCATACAAAATTTCCAATTTTGCTACAAGCATGTATACCTACATCCAGATCTGTTCGCTCGGTAGCTGGAGGCAAATTAAAACATGAGATCATGCCAGTCAGCGGATCAGCATCACTATCTATAGAATCATCAGAGCCTACATTTTGATTTGCAATAACAAAAGGATGTGAAATATTGAACTTGAGCTCATAATCATCAGAGAGCAAATTATCAAAACAGTAATAACCATTACTATCTGTAGACGTGTTTAGGGTAGTTCCTGATGTACAGTTTAAGAGCTCTACTTGTACACCTTCTACTCCATCCTCTCCAATGTCTTGGATGCCGTTTCCGTTTACATCATGCCAAACAAAATTTCCGATTTTGGAAAAACTATATAGTCCAATGTCCAAATCACGATAATCCACACCGTCTAAAAGGTCTAAGCATTCTGTATATCCAGTAATCGGATCTAAGTCACTATCATTTACCTCATTGCCTTGGTCTAATAGTGTAATTAAGTAGGTGGAGCTAGTCTCTACTGCTATTTTATACAGGTCTGGATTTAGATCGTCGAATAAATAAAAGCCATCAATATTTGTGTACGTGCTATCTAGTTTCTCATTATTACAATTGAGTAAATACACCTTGATTCCTTCTATTCCTTTCTCGTCTGTATCTTGAATTCCGTTAACATCTGCATCTAACCACACAAAATCACCAAGAGAAGATAAACGATAATATCCAGCATCTGTAATCGTGTCTTTTTGCCCTTCTTCTAGATCTATACATTGTGTAAAACCGTTATTATTGACATCTGAATCTAAGTTCTGATCCAGTGTGTCTACCATATCGGTATACGCATACCCGTCTAAATAAGGGAAATATAACTGATAGCCACCTGGCTCTAAATCACAAAAAATAAATCTCCCTAAAGAATCGGTGACTAGACTATCTAGGAGTATCGTGTCACAGGAATACAATTTTATCTCCACACCTGCTAATGGATTCTCTATACTGTCTTGAAGACCATTTAGATTTTGATCAATCCAAACAAAGTCTCCTATTTTAGCAAGTTCGTAGAAGCCTGCATCCCATAAACTATCTACCTCCCCACTAGCTAAGACTACACATTCCGTCTTCATGCTTATCGGGTCTACATCGCTATCGATATAATCGGCCACCATATCTGGAGAAGTAGTCTTAAATCCGGGTATCGTATCAAAACTTAAAAAATATTCCCCGGGTAGGAGATCACAGAAATTGTACTTTCCTTCGGTATCCGTAAAAGTAGTTTGTAGTTCTACACCATTGCAAGAATGCAATGTCACTTCTACTCCCGCTAAACCATCTTCATCATTACCCTGAGATCCATCTCTGTCGCGATCATGCCAAACGTAATTTCCTATTTTGGCCCATTGATAATAACCGGCATCGATACTTTCTACCGTCTGACCTGGAGCTAAGTTTATAATTCCAGTCATTCCTGTTACAGGATTTACGTTGCTATCTAGTTCTTCATTTGACCCATTCATAGAAACTGTCGGAATAAAATCCGTAGGGGTCTCAAACTGGACATAGTAATCTCCAGCATCTAGTGGTGTAAATAAGTAATACCCATCTGCATCAGTAAACAATGTGTCTAAATGCTGTTGATTAATATCTTTTAGAATAACCATTACATCTTCCAATGCGGGTTCTCCATTGTCTTGAATTCCATTGGCATTAAGATCATGCCATACATAATCTCCGATCTCCGCACAGTTGAGCGACGGGATCGTTATCGTCTCGTTAATGACACATTGGTTACCATCTGTTATCTCGAGTTGCAAAGTACCAGGAGGCAGATTACTTAAATTCGGGCTTGTTTCACCGTTACTCCAGAGGTAGGTAAAAGGAGGTGCTCCTCCCTGCAGATCCACACTTGCAGTTCCATTAAAGAATGCACAATTAGAGGGTGTCGTCAATACAGAAAACTCAGCTATTTCGTTTACAATGATGCTTACTGATTCCTCGGCAGAACAAGAGTTGGTATCAAAAACCATTACCGAATAAACTGTATCCATTTGTGGACTGACCATAATGCTTTTAGTCATCATCCCATTATTCCATAGATAGGTATAAGGCCCGTTACCCGATATATGATCCACCTCCAAAGTAATCTGCTCTCCCTCACAAATGGTAACAGTCGAACTAATTAAGTCGATCACAGGATTAGCGTTTACATTGACTGTAGTTTGAGCTGTAGAACTACAGCCATTTAGGTCATAAACTGTAACCGTATATACTGTGCTCGAAGATGGAGAAACCATTTTTGTTTTTCCAAATCCCAAATTATTATCCCAGTGATATACCACGTTATCGGAACACTCCACTACTCCTTCTATGGTTGTTGACTCTCCTTCACAAATATTTTGAATGGCAGAGGCTGTAGGCTGACAATTTTTTTCGCCACACAATGAAGCATAGCTTATTTCAAAATCTATAGCAGTGTTTTTAGTTTCCAACTCAAAACAAATCTCTTTAATTAAGTTTAGATTCAAGTTTTGAGTAAAGCTGGATAAATACAATTCCTCATTAAAAATCGAGTTAAATCCTTGACTCTCTATAATTTTAGAAAATTCAGAACTCTGATTATTTATATCTGTGATAGTGACAGATACTTCGATAACTCCTTGATCGATCAATACATTGAGCATCTTAATATAGGAATAAGGCTCTAAATCTAGAAAATCACCCGTGTTCTCCCCATTGTAACAAATCTTAGTCTTGGTTCTACAACCGTTTCCGTTACTCACTGCCAGTATACTTTTTGTATAATCGATATCTACGGATGAGGTGTTAGTACCTTCTATGATTTCAAAAGTGATCTCTCTTTTTCCGCCAAAAGCGGATGGAACATTTTCTTCAATAACTACTGGGCCTGGATTATTGATCGATAGATCTAAACTAAAGCTGGCGTTATCTCCCTCAATTAATGGATCTAATAATCTGCAGAACTCTTCTCCTACACCTGACCTTACTTTAACTAATATTTCCTTGATTACAGGCATATCCCACTCATCTGTAATAGTGGCAGTATAAATCTGTGTTTGGCTAGCAGTAATGGTCGCTAGATTACCGCTTAACTGGCTATCATGTGCCCATTTATACATTAGATTATCACCAGCTGACATCGGAGATAATTCGATGTCCACTTCCATGCCATGGCAGGTTTCTATAATATTTGGAGATATCACGTATAAACTACTTTCAAACCCCGCATCTACAAAAGAAGGACTTGAAGTATGTATAAAAAAATCACTCATCCCGTCTACTGCGATATCTGAATCGATCAGATCATTCCCCACATTCTGTAACACTGGATTTAAACCATCCTTTTTTTCGACCTTGATGTAATACTCTCCGTTTGGGATATTATTAAACAAAAAAGCCCCATTATTATCAGTATGTTGAAATTGAATTAAAATTCCAGAAGACAAAAATAATTCGATACGAACATTATCTATTCCATCATCCAAAGAGCCCTTGGTATTACTCGAGTCTTTGTCCAACCAGACAGTCCCTTGTATATCTCCCGACAATGGTGTCAAGCCAAATAAATTGAAAAAAGAACTAAATAATAAGAAAATGATCAGAATTGATCTGAAATAGGAATTTCTGCTAATTATTAACATCGGGTATTATTGGGAAGTTGTTTACATTATTGTCGCCCAAAAATATGCCAGCATTAAAGGAAGTCACTTTTTAAGTATGGTATTTTATAAATTTTCTAAATACTGATAAAAAGTATTTTATATATGTTAAGACGTCTGGGTAATAAAAAGACATAATGATTCTACTTCTAAATTTTTATATCCAAAGAAGAATTATTTTTCTTTTTGTAGTAGCTTAATATCCGAGATCAGTAGTCTGATCGATGCTTTATTGAGTCCATTATAGATACCTCGAATGTGCAGATTCTTATCTATGAGTACAAAATTCTCTGTATGTAAGAACTCATCGAGGTCTTTTTCTGCACCTAGATCCTCTTCTACAAAATAATCTAGTCTACCTAATCTATATATTTCTTCTTGAGCTCCTGTGACGAGATGCCACTTACCAGAACGTACCCCTTTGTCATTGGCGTAAGCCTTAAGAACAGGAACTGAATCTCTCTCTGGCGTTACAGAATGTGATAAGAACAGTACATCATCATCTTCTATAAACTCCTCCTGAAGGAGGTACATATTATCGGTCATCTTGGGACAGATGCCTGGGCAGATCGTAAAGAAGAAATCGGTTACATAGATCTTATTTTCAAAAGTCTTTTCGGTAACGGCTAACCCGTCTTGATCTGTCAGGCTGAAACTAGAAATCTTATGAAAGGTATCGAGTGCTGGATCAGCTGGCCCTAGCCAATATGGCGTAAAACTAGACTCACCATAATAGGGTAAGCGGTCTATTCTACTATCACTTAAAACAGCAGCACTTTTGTTTTTACACGCAAACATACATAAGGATAGCAGGATACTAGCCAGGATTGTATTGGACAACTTCATCATCGAGTTCATAGCAGAGTTTTGAACGTTTCAAGCCAAAAATTCGCCCATTCTTGGCTTCGTAATTATTGTATATTTTTCCGTTTTCTCTCCAAGACTGTTGCAGTCCCTCTTCTTTTCCATCAACTAAATTTATGCGTTTAAACTTAGCTCCACTGGCATACCATTGCAACTGAGCACCAGTCGCAACTCCGAGATCATAGTTGGATTCTGATCGGAGGTTTCCATTACTCCACCACGATCTGGTTTTACCATGTTGTTTATTACTTTGATAATGTGCTTCATAGCTTTTGATTCCATTCTCAAACCACTTGATCTGTTTGCCATGTTTTTTGCCTTGAAAATACTGGATCGATGCTTTGGGTTTACCATTGGGATAGTCCGCTATCGATATACCTGTAAAGGCTTGGTCATGTAACATGACCAAGCCTAGTGTACTTTTAAGTAGTAATGAATCTGCAGATACTTTTACAAGATTTTCACGCTTATCAAGATCGATATTAGTAACGTTAGCTTCTATGCTATCGCATCCTATTATAAAAATACATAGGCTTAAGAGTAGTATACATTTTGTGCCTATGATATTCATATTTTAGTTTATTGCATTAGGTGTACCCTGTAAATCATCAGGAAACAGTAGGTAGTATGCTCCTAAAAACAATTCATTCTGGATGTGGTAATGATATTCTCCAGCTGCATTATGCTGTGTAGATCCGGTATGTCCTCCTGACTCATCTAGGTCTGTAGGGTATGTTCCAGTCGCATTACACTTCCTTCCGTAAAGGAAAAAACCATCAGACATCACACCGATCAGCTTATCATCATCGTCAGACCAAGCCTTGGTCTCTAAGTGATAGTGATAACTCTGAGGACCAGTATGTGCTGCAGTATAATCCAAAGAAGGAACCGCATCATCTAGTGGGATATTAGGTCCTTCCTCATCATTGTAGATCATTCCTCCACTCACAGCCATTCCTATCGCTCCTAATCCTGTTGCACTACTCGCAGTAGCCACCTCAGCTATGGTCGGGATTCTCAATGTATAACTTCCGTTAAAGTCGTCAATGTTCCCCGGAGCCATAGACTCATAAGAGGTAGCTGTCGGCTCTACAAAGAGGGGATGGTTCTCTGATGCTGCTGGAGTATCGAGGACATTGCCCATCGGATCAGTAGCAGTTCTCGCAGTGGTATTGGACCAATATGGTGAAGTGTGATTTGGATATCCGTTAGACTCGATTACCACTTCATTACCATCAAGGTAGATAGTATAGTTATCTGCATCAAACTCTGAAAAGGCTGGGTGTAGTTCAGAAGTACCTCCGTCCGTATCATCTGCATCGGTATTATCACTCACATACCCATCTGGCTGATTACAGTCTTCTACAGAGACATCTGCATTACCTAGTCCGTCTGCATCTGCATCTTGGTACCATGTAGATGTTGTACATGGCTCTTCATTACATGCCTGAAATACAACAAAAGCTCCTACGAGCATTAAAAACAAATATTTTTTCATTTTGATTAATTGATTTTCTACTTAGTATATCTTCCTTTTGTTTTCCTTCGCTTAAAGCAAATGAATTATTGGGTCATAGATATCTCTTTTTAGCTTAAGCGAAAAAATAAAACGTTGATTACAGACTTATCTCAAAGACTGATAATCTAAGAAATATACAATCCTCAATGAAACACTATTACTCTGAAAATGCTCCTTGAGTCCATTAAAGTTATCGAAGTAGTTGCGTTGGAACTCTTTGTCGCTGCCGGCTATCTGCTGTTTCCATACGAGTATAATATCGCTACCTGGAGCAAAACGCTTAGTATACTGCAAGTCTATGTTGAAGATGTTTACGTTACGGTCAAACAAATGGACACCGTCATCTCCGATACCATCAAAACTGATCGGATCGATCCAGCCCGCATCGTTAAGCTCACCCAGCTGGCCCCAGTTTACCTCATCTTGATAATGTCTTGCTCTGAAGGTAAGTGCTGCAGTATTACTCATGACATACTGTGCCGTAAATGTGTTTTCTATGTTTACCCGATCTCTGAAACCGTATAAGATACCATCCTCGCTCAGTCCTTCGACATCTCCTTCGTAGCCATTACGGTTTACATAAAATAAGGCATGTTTATTACTTTCTAATTGCGTCTGAAATCTAAGCAAAATCTTATCATTTACTCTCCATCTCGGAGCCAGCCGATAGGATCTATAGTCCTGATCCTCCTCGTAGGTATTTCCATTTACATATTCTGCATCCAGTGCAAAAGTCCTTCGATAATCCGTGGATAAAAAGAATCCAACATATTGGAAAGCCTTGACCAATGAGTAGGTTTCAAAATCTCCAGTACGAGGTTCAAAATAATTATGACCGTCTATCGGTTTACCTCCCGTAAATAAACCGATCGCATCAAAACTCTTGGTAAAGAAAAAACTATTGATATTGAATTCTAAATCTGAAAAGGCATCGGGTTTATATAATCGCTCGTAGTTAACATTAATCCGGGCATTCCATCTATTAAAAAATCGTGAAGGTTCAAACTCATTATAAACCACACTGGCAGAATAGCTTCTTTCGTTATTGCTGAACAATAGGCCTAAGTCATTGATGTCATACGTATCTGACTCTACGTTATATCCTACACCATAAGTCCATTTACCTATGAGCCGATCTAAATTTAGCCTATAGGCAAATCCTCTCGTATCTTCTACTGACTCAAACTGCTGACTGACAGCGGCAAAACCTTGAGCTCCCCACTTCTGATCCTTGGTTTTAATATTAACTAGACCGGCAGTGGCGTTTGCATTACGGGCTTCTCCTCTCCGATACACATTGGTGTTTATCAGTGTCGCTGAAGAATTATTGGGTAAGTTTTGATCTATGACGGCGACACTATAATTGGTCAAAGGGTTAGTCTGAAATTCTCTCGTATTCCCCTGATCGTCTTGGATGATTGCTGTTTCAGGTGCTTCCAGAGCATTAAATATTCCTATTCCTGTCCCACTAGATGTACGACCAGATACTTTAAAGGCATTGTATAATTGTGTGACATTATTGTTTTCTAAGATCTCCTCGCCATCTTCAGTCTTTAGATCATAAAAATTAAATGGTGTACCTCCTACCCTTCTGGAATAGAACAGATTTCCTTTACTAAAAAGCTCCGTTCCCTCAGTAAAGAAAGGGCGACGTTCCTCAAACTGTTGTTCAAAGGGACTGAGGTTCAGTACGACATTGTCAGATTGGGTCTGCCCAAAATCAGGGATCAAAGTCATATCTAAGGTAAAGGCATCCGTTAATCCATATTTTAGATCGAGTCCTAATCCATAGGCTGTTCCAGTGCTTTTTATGGGATCTCCTTCTGGGTCTTTTACACTATTGACATATCCCACCACGAATGGGTTCAGGCTTAATCTCAGTGGGGCCTTTACATTAGTTATCCCATCTAGATCTCCGATCTGAGCCAAGAAATTACTGTTCTCGGGATCGATACGAGACCAGTAACTCGACTGTCTATGTCTACGGATATCCCTTACAAACTGTATCCTCCATAACTGCTCATCCACTTCTGGAAAACGAATCGAAAAGTATGGAATCCGCATTTCTACATTCCATCCCTTATCGTTAATCTCTACCTTACTCTCCCATACAGCGTCCCAGTTTGTATCATCATTGTTCTCGGATAGCTTCGAGTCTCTCTGGACTCCGGCTGCAGATACCGCAAAACTCAACCCGTTCTGCCCTCCCCGATAGGTATCGAATAGTACTGAAAAAAAATCGGCATTTCCCGTATCATCCCTCAAGCTCAAATCCCTAAATATAGAATCAGGATCTGTATCTAGTAACTCTGCAAAAACATAAATCGCTTCGTCATCATAGAGTAATCTAACCTTGGACTCTTGAGATGGTAATTTATCAACCTCAGGAAAACCCTGTATAAAATTATCTGCCACATTGGCCATGGACCATGCAGATTCCATCTGACCGTCTATTTTAATATCGGCATCGGTTCTTACAGCGGTATATGATTTACGTTCGATATCTATCGTTTGGGCATGACCCACAATAGAAAAAAGAAGAATTATAGCAATAATGTTTTTCACAACGCTAAATTACGCTGACATATGAGTAATTTCTATATATTTTCGACCAATCTCTGGCCTATTTATTTAGACTATTCTAAAAATTATATTTAGTCTTATCTAAACGATAATTCATTTATGCTATAATTTGATAAAAGGAGCTCCATATCTGTCGTAATTTTATAAACAGACAAAATTAAAACTATGAGCATCGTCGAAATGAAAGTACCTACTATAGGTGAATCTATTACAGAAGTAACTTTATCACAATGGTTAAAAGAAGATGGAGAGTATGTAAATATCGACGAACCGATCTGTGAATTTGAATCTGACAAAGCCACATTAGAGTTTCCAGCAGAGGTAGCCGGAAAATTAATCTATGTCGCAGCAGAAGGCGATGATCTAGAAATCGGTGCTCTAGTGGCAAAAATAGATACCAGTGTAGCGGCACCAGCTGCCAGTACACCAGCAGCTCCTGTAGCAAAAGCAGAAACTGCTGCTCCTGCTACAGCTCCGCAGACTACTACATCTCATGCAAGTGGACATCCATCCCCTGCCGCAGGCAAGATCATGCGAGAAGCAGGTGTAGACTCATCTACCGTACAAGGAACAGGAAGAGGAGGCAGAATCACAAAAGAAGATGCTCAAAAAGCTGCGGCCAATCCAGCACCTGCTGCTAAAGCCCCTAGCAAAGAAAAAGTAGCTACTTACGTACCGACTAATGCAGGATCATTTAGTAGAGGCTCTAGCCGAAAGAAAATGAGTCGTATGCGTAGGACTATCGCTACTCGTCTAGTTGCCGCAAAGAATAACTCTGCAATGCTGACCACATTTAACGAAGTGGATCTGACAGAAATAAAAGTATTAAGAAAAAAATACCAGGAAGAGTTTGTCGCTAAATATGGAGTAAAACTCGGTTTCATGTCTTTATTTACCAAAGCCTGCTCTAACGCTCTACTGGAGTTTCCAGATGTAAACTGCATTATGGATGAGCAGACTAATGAGTTTATCTACCACGACTATACAGATATCTCGATCGCCATCTCTACGGAGACTGGACTCGTAGTGCCTCCGGTACATAACTGTGAGTCATTAATGCTCCATGATATCGAATTTAAAATAAAAGAACTCGCAGGTAAAGCCCGTAATGGGAGTCTGACCCTAGATGAGATGAAGGGAGGAACCTTTACCATTACCAATGGTGGAGTCTTCGGTTCGATGATGAGTACGCCGATCCTTAACCGACCACAGTCTGCAATCCTCGGAATGCATACGATACAGGAGCGTCCCGTAAATGTAAATGGAGAGGTAAAGATCAGACCGATGATGTATCTAGCCATGTCCTATGATCATAGAGTGATCGACGGTAGCACCTCTGTACGATTCCTCGTACGTGTCAAAGAACAATTAGAGGATCCGATCAGATTATTTATGGGTGTATAATCACTAACATACAATTACAAATATGACACTAGGCGATGTTTTTCAGGCTATCGGTAATAATCCTTACTGGGTAGTATGCTACTTTATCGCCATCCCTATTGTCGCATACTTAGCGAGCATATTCGGCGAAGGAGAAGGAGATCTGCCTCCATGGACTTTCTTCTACTCTATACTCGTATTTCTCGTAACGATTCCTGGAATCTTTGCGATTACGTTGAACGTATACCTCTTCTTATTTGAGAAACAAAGTGTATTTGATACCAACGTCTATACGCAGATCTTACCAGTCGTATCGATGTTTATCACACTTTTCCTCGTTCGGAAAAACACCTGCTTTGAGGACATCCCAGGTTTCGGAAAGCTATCTGGACTAGTGATGATACTCGTAGCAATGATGGCATTTATGTGGGTACTGGAAAAGACGCACATCATCGCAATCACTTTCTTACCTGCTCAGTGGTTTTTCTTTGGATTTCTAGCCATGCTGGCTATCGTGATATTTGGGTGGAGGAAGTTGTTTAGTTAGGGTTAATTACATACAAGTTTATACTATCTCACTAGGGCTTAATTTATAAACTCTTAAATAATAATATCTTAAATTTGGGATATGGACTTTTCAGAATACATAGAAATAAATCCGGAAATAAGATTTGGTCAACCCACATTAAAAAATACGAGAATCTCTGTCTCTGATGTGCTCAATTGGCTAGCTAGTAATATGTCGATCGATGAGATATTATTTGATTTCCCAGAACTTTCACTTGAGAGTATTCATGCCTGTCTAAAATATGCGGCCAATAAAGAGGCTAGAACAAGAGTTGTCCTTTGAAATTATTGTTTGATCAAAATATTTCCTTTCGGGTTCTGAAACTATTGCCTGATTTATACAAGTCGTCTAAACATTTAAATCAAGTTCAACTTGAAGGAAGAAAAGATTTAGAAATTTGGCATTACGCCAAAAAACATGGTTACTCCATTGTAACTTTTGATTCTGATTTTTGTGATATCGCTTATCTAAAAGGACACCCCCCTAAAATTATTTGGCTCAAAATAGGGAATACTTCTACTCAATCCATTGCTCAAAAGCTACTATTAAAAGAAGATATAATTAATGAATTTTTATCCGACTCAAACAAAGCCGAGTGGGCCTGTTTAGAAATATTATAAGTCTATCTAGCAGTAAAGAAAAAGTATTACTCACTGATGGTAAAATGACTAGCAATATCTACCAGACACTTTCCTTACAACTCGATCGTTTTTCTTTGGATTCCTAGCCATGCTGGCTATCGTGATATTTGGGTGGAGGAAGTTGTTTAGTTAGGGTGGTTAGTCTTTACCAAATTGATTTTGCTTTCTAAACTCACGTGGAGTCATTTTATAGGTTTGCTTAAAAACACGATTAAAATGAGAAAAATTATTATATCCACTTATATAAGCCACCTGAGAAATAGGAGTACTACTACTCGCTAGTAATTTATATGCATGATCAATTCTGTATTCGTTAAGAATCGTAGTAAACTTTTTATTGGTATGTCTCTTTATGAATTTATAAAAAGCTGATTCAGTAAGATTTACCACTTTACATGCATCTTTAATACCTATATCTTTTTGATAGTTATTCTCAACAAAATCAAAAATGGCTTTAATACTATTGAGCTTTGACGCATTTAAATGAGTAGTATAATTTTCAGAACATATTAATTTTAAGTTTTTACTGCGAGCCAAAAAATCTAAAAACTCTATTAAGTGAATTAACCTTGATAGATCAGATTGATTTTCTTCAAAAATCTTTTTAATTCGATAATCAGCTTCCTCTAGTTCCATCCCATTCAGAACGCATCCCTGCTTAGAACGATCTAGTAAAGATTTTACTGTTTTAAATTCTGCAGATTTAAAAAATCCTTGTCCTAGAAAATCTTCATTAAACTGTATAACATACTGTTCGCATCTATCTGGAGTAGTAAAACCATGTGGAAGGTTAGACCCTAGAATTACAAGATCCATTTCTTTATAATCTGAAATATTATTTCCCACATAACGTCTTCCTTTACTCTTTAACGTATAGCATATCTCTATTTCTGGATGATAATGCCATGCTTTGGAAAGCATAGGTCGGTTTTCTCTTTTTACGATTTTCGCAATAAAAGAAGTTGAAGATCTACGTTCAATTTTTTCTAATTCGGGTTTCATATTGTTTTAAAATTGCACAATTTATAGTTTTGTATCACTATGATATAGTTTTCTATTTAATTTTCTGTCAGTTTAACTCTAAAATTGTAATGTTGGCATTAGCCCAATTAAAAACTTTTGAATTAATTATTTACAAAACTAATCTATGAAAAAATCAAACTATTTAAAATTTTTGTTATCGGTGGTAGGTTTATTCGTACTTACGACAGGCATCATGGCACAAAACACAGTATCGGGTACTGTAATAAACGCAGATGGTACAGCGGTAATCGGTGCAAGTGTAATGCTAGATGGAACATCTAGTGGAACGATCACGGATATCGATGGAAAGTATAGCATAAGTGTTCCTGATGGAGGAGGAACTCTAAAAATCAGCTATATCGGATATAGCACACAGATGGTAAGCCTCTCAGGTGGAAACCAAGATCTAGGTGTAATTACCATGTCTGAAGACCTAATGGCATTGGACGAGGTTGTAGTCACTGGTACATTTACCGGTCGAACACAAAAAGATTCTCCAATGTCCTTGAGCGTACTCAGCGGCAAACAATTATCAAGACTAACTGCTAACTCACAAGCAGATATCCTACGTACCGTACCAGGTATCACTGCAGAAGGTGGTGGTGGTGAGGTCGCTACTAATTTATTTGTAAGAGGATTTCCATCTGGTGGACAGTATGCATTTACTCCACTTAATATCGATGGAATGCCAGTCTTGAGTACATTCGGTCTTAACTCATCTGCACATGATGTGTATTTTAGAAATGACATCGGTCTCAGAAGCTTAGAGTTTGTGAGAGGTGGCTCTGCAACCCTTCAAGGTGCTGGTAGTGTCGCAGGTATCGTGAATTATCAAAGCATACGCGGATCTGATACTCCTGTCAATACTGTACAGTTAGAATGGGCAGAAGGAGGTCGTGTCAAAACCGATTTCTTATCTGCAGGTAAACTTGCAGATGGTTTATACTACGCCGTTTCTGGATTTTATAGATATGACGAAGGACCTCTAGAAACAGGGCTACCGACTAGAGGGTATCAGTTAAGAGGAAATGTAAAGAAGTTATTTAACAACGGAAATAGCTCTCTGGTACTGAGCATGCAAAAGATAGACGACAATGTGCAGTTCTACCTCCCTTATCCATTAGATAACTCAGGAGATGCTGCTGTCAGACCGATCGGTAATGATGGCGAAGAGATCTATACAATGTTATCTAGTCAGCTCAAAGACTATTCTTTCGATACTCCTTTCGGAAGATTTAAATCTCCGATCGGAGATGGTGTAACTACTAATGGACAGTTTGTTATGGCGGAACTAAATCATTCATTCGGAAACGACTGGAGATTATCTGCAAAGACTAAAGCTGCTTCTTACGATCACTGGTTCAACTTATTCTTAGATGGTGATGGTACGCACAATACTCCTGAGACACAAGCCAGCTATTCTGAAGACAGAGGATTCTCTGGAGCATCATTCACGTATGCTGATAATGGTGCTGCATTAGCAGGAAGTGATTTGTTGTTTGAAAATCGGGTTTTAGACAGACAAAGAGATATGGAAGAGCTGGTAGGTGAGGTTAATTTGACTAAGACCTTTGACAATCACAACTTTACTATCGGAACATTTATGTCTAACACAAAAGCTTTAGACAACAACTGGATTCATAATGTATTAGGAGATTTTTCTAATTCGCCTAGAGCGGTAACCGTATCATATCAGGATACTTTAGGAAACGATGTATCCCACTCAGCTAGTGGTTATGTTAATGGGTCTGGTAGACAAACATCTAACAAGACGCTACAGAGCACAAAAATCGCTGGATATATTGCTGATGAAATCAAATGGGAAAAATTCAATTTAGATGTAGGTTTAAGATGGGAAAAAGCAATCGGAAATGTAAGTCTAGAAAATGGAGTTGGATCAAATAATTTCAATAAAGGAATCGTAGAAGCTACAGATGTTGCATTTGTAATCGGAGGATTATATAAACTTAATTCTGAGGTCAATCTTTATGCAAATGGTAGTAGAGGCTATTTTTTCCCTCAACTAAGATCTCTCAAATTTGCAGGAGGAGCACCTCAGTCATATGAAACGGAGACAGTAATACAAGGTGAAGTAGGTGCCAAATATGCAAGTGGCAAACTTGCTGGTACAGCAGCAGTATTTTTTAATGCACTAAGTGACAGAAGAAATGTGGATATCGTAAATGATGGTGCAGGTGGCATTACAGAGTCTATTCAATTACAAAGTACGCAGACTATAGGTCTAGAAGCTAGTCTTAACTACAGCATTACTAGTGACCTTAATGCTTATGGTAATTTTACCTATCAAGCTCATGAGTTTACAGAAGTAGAGGGAAATGAAGATCAAGTTGGAAATAAAATCGCTAGAATACCTAATGTAATGGGTATGGTAGGAGTAGCTTATGATAACGGTGAATTCGATGCTAATTTAAGCTCTAACTTCCTAGGAAGTAAATTTGCTAACAACAGTAATTCTGTTGAGTTAGATGGATTCAATATTGTAAGACTAGACGCTGGATATACTTTTGATTTAGGTGAAGGTGATGAGAGCGTAAGACTAGGAGTATCTGTATTTAATCTAACAGATGCTGCAGGAGTAACTGAAGGATCACCGAGACAAGGTAACAGTCAAGCTGCTGGTGGAAACTTCTTTGTAGGAAGACCTATCCTTCCGAGAAGATTGTTTGTAAGAGCAACTTTTAATTTTTAGAAATAGTTTTTTCATATTTACCAAGAAAGGAGAGTTTCATTGACTCTCCTTTCTACTTTTAATAATGTAAAATTTACTTAGTGAGACAATTAGACAATGCCAAAGAAATAATTCAAAATAATTGGAGAGATGGATTTACCGTTCCTACATCCGAACTGTATCCTTTTCAGTGGATGTGGGATTCAGGTTTTGTTGCATTAGGTACGTCTACTTATGATGTAAAACTCTCTATGTCAGAAATAGACAAAATGTTTTCTGGTCAGTGGGAAAACGGGATGATACCTCACATTCTTTTTCATAGTGAAAACGAAAAAACCTATTTTCCAAATTACGATTTTTGGAATAGTCAAGTCAATGTCGGAGCTCCATCAGCCCCAAAGTCATCAGGAATAACTCAACCTGCTGTTTTTGGATTTATTTTAAAAGATATTTTACAAAATCATTGGGATAACACGGATGTTCGAGACTTTGTCAAACAGATATACCCTAAGCTCATTAAATACCACAACTTCCTATATAAGTACCGTGACCCTTACCATGAAGGTCTTTTCTTTATCTATCATCCATGGGAGTCTGGTCGAGACAATTCCCCGCTCTGGGATGAGTCTATGGGCAAAATAAAAATAAAGGAAGGATCTATTCCTCCATACAAACGCCGAGACACCTCTATAGCTCATGTGGACGAGAGACCAACTCAAGACCAATATGATCGTTATGTATACCTTCTAGAGCTAGGTAAAAAATATAACTATGATGGCAAAGAGATAGCCAAAGAAAGTCCTTTCCTAATTCAGGACAATATGATGAATGCTATATTAATAAAATCCAATGATAGTCTCATAGAAATAGCAAAAGACTTAAATCTCGATAGTGGTCAAGTAGTAGAGTGGCAAAAACAAAGTAGATCGAATTACGATCAAAAATTTTGGAACGAAGAACTAAGCACTTATGTATGTTATGACCTCCGTCATGAGAAACAAATGTTGCATCGAGAAATAGGTGGTCTTATTCCTTTATTCGCTAATATTCCTGATCAAAATAAAGCTAAAGAACTGGAAAAATATTTAACAGATCTGAATTCCAGAGGTTATTATTTGTGTCCTAGTTTTGATGTAGATAGCCCCCATTTCGATTCTAAGAGATACTGGAGAGGACCTATATGGCCGCAAATGAACTGGATGATCCATCAAGGACTGAAGAATTATGGTTTTACTGAAACAGCTGAAATCGTAAAATCAGACCTCAATACGCTGATCCATAAACTCGGTTTTTTTGAATACTTTGAAGCTCAAAAAGCTATTGTAGAAACAATAGATCATGGTTACGGTGGCAAAGATTTTTCCTGGACAGCGTCTAGCTACATACATCTAAATACTGCGAAATGAATTACCTAGATTATGCTGTTATAATATCTTACATAATTGGTTTTTTACTCTTGGGTAGGCTATTTAAAGGTGCGACCACAGGTAAAGACTATTTCCTTGGAGGGCGATCATTTCATTGGTTTCCATTATCACTAAGTACCGCAGCTACACAATTATCAGCTATTAGTTTTATATCTGCTCCAGCTTTTGTAGGCCTTAAGCAAGGAGGCGGTATGATGTGGCTTACTTACGAATTTGCCGTGCCGCTGGCTATGTTGTTCCTTATGGTTTTCCTTATACCTCCTATGTTTAAAATGGGTATAGTCAGCGTATATGAATTCCTAGAAAAAAGATATGACTCCTCCACACGTATACTGATAAGCATAGTCTTTCAGATATCGAGAGGTTTTGCTACCTCCGTGATGATATATACCGTTGCATTAAT
>CALDEN010000301.1 GCA_937942405.1 uncultured Saprospiraceae bacterium | reverse complement strand
AGCTCCATCGTACTTTACATTTATCTTTTCATACCACGATTCTTTGTTTCCTCCTTTATTCTTTTGTTTAAAAGGATAGATGGTATTCATATTGATCTTAAAATCAGGCAAAGTCATATTGACCACCCCAGTCTCTGTATTCTGATCATGACTTAGTCCTAACCTCATACTAAATGGTGTACTCGGAAGGGAGTGACTCCAGTTAAAATTAGACCGATAAACGCTTTGTAAAACAGAAGTTGCATCATTGAAATTATCACTCCGATAATCATTGGTGCTTATGTTTATGGTACCTCCGATCTTGCGATAAGGATGAGCCTTTGAATCTTGATTGTGAGTTAATGTAATGCTGTAGGCTTTTTTAGAATCTTTATTTCCTGTCTCACTATTTTCTAAACGTCGATTAGAAAAACCCAATCTCACATTCCCGTTATACCCGTATCGTTTTTTGTAATTGGATGCCAGCCTGATCCCAAAAGTACCACGTGTATAGATATCTCCAGTAAGCCTTAAATCTACATGATCGTTTATGGGAAAGTAATAACCGATCTCTCTAAATCCAAAACCCAACTGTTGTGAGTATTCATAATCATTAGGAAAGATCAGTCCAGATGAGGCCACACCAGCTGCTATCGGAAAAAATCCAAATGGCAACCATATCGGTGTTTTAACTCCAGCTATTTCTAGATTTGCAGGGCCCATTATGGCTAGCTTATCAGGTATAATTTTGAGCTTAGTCGTACGTATGCCGAAATGCGGTTCTGGATGATTACAAGAGGTGATTAGAGCATTTTCATTGCAGATATGATCTGAGTGAACTAAAGTATCTGATTCTGCACTTATAAATTTGGTCTTGGCTCCGAGTATAAACAACTCTCCTTCAGTGGCTACGGCATCGTAAACCAGTCCTTTTTTAGTCTTGAAGTTATACTTTAGTTTTTTATAGGTAAAAGTCTGTGTACCATCGTTAAATGTAGGGGCCTCAATGATCTTCCCACTCTTATCAGGCCTACCTTCGGCATATGCAATACTATTGGCAAAGTCAAAAATGATATACCCGGCTTTGATTTCATAATTCTCAAAATTCACATAAGCCTCTCCATACAAATGTATTTTGGACTCTTCGATTTCTACCCAGTTTGTATCTCGGCTACCATAGGTAATCGGGGCAGGAATGGCATCTCCAGATTCTTTTATCGCTATGTTGGATATTACACTATTGGGCCTTGTTGTATTGCCTATGCCAGTACTATCTATATCTATAGAATCCGACTGAGTCTCTTTCGCCGTTTCTACGAAGGGCCTCACCGTATTTATACTCTTCTCAGGACCTATGGTATCCTGTACGGTATTATTTAGCGGCTTAGCTTTGACGACTGCAGGCTTTTTTTGAGCATGAAGCATCATCACCGTCGAGAGTGAGAGAATAATCGATATGTAAAGTCTTTTTTTCACTGATTGAGGACAAAGCTAAGACATCTTAACATTAACATATTAGAAATTTATATATATTTGAGCAACCAATCTGAGAGATCGTATAGCCATTACTTAATAGCTAGTATCTCTCGTATATGAATACAAATTTCTTTAAAACCTTTCTAGTTCTTGCTTTTATTTGTTTTTATAACATTTCTTTTAGTAATGACTCTTCTATAGCTATAAACGAGCACAATGAAGATCTTGTGTCATTCTCGGGTCATCTTCCCAATGGATTTTCGACAATAGTCATCGACCCAGGTCATGGCGGCAATGATGAAGGATGCAAAGTAAACAACATCGTAGAAAAACAGATTTCTTTGGCTATAGCCAAAGAGCTAGGAAGAAAATTACAGGATAGCTACCCTTCTCTACAGATTATTTACACTCGAGAGCATGATCAATATGTCAGCCTGCAAGATAGAATTGCGACGGCAAACCAAAACCAGGCAGATCTTTTTATATCGATACACTGTAATTATGTCAACGAAAAGTATGTCTCTGGTAGTGAAACTTATGTACTCGGAGACGATAGCAGCTCTGCCCAACTGGTAGAAAAAGAAGAAAGTGGATATGTGGCTCAAGAATTTATCAATAGTATACAGTTCAAAAAACTAGAAAACCATGCCTATATAAAAAGCCTCGATCTTGCCTCCAAAATCGAAGACTCCTTTGCTGGACTCAGGGGAATGAAAAGTCGTGGTGTGCGACATGGATCATTTAGAGTATTACAGATGACCAGTATGCCATCTGTGCTTATCGAAGCTGGATTTCTCAGTAATACAAGAGATCTTAATCGACTGAAGTCAAAGAAAGGTCAAAAGGCGATCGCACAATCGATCTATGATGCATGTATTAATTACTTTTCGGAACTCAATACCATCGAACAAGAAAGCACCCCAGAAACAGTGGTCAAATATGATCCTCCGACGATACAGCCTATTTATAGCTTAACTCCACATAATATAGCACCGGGTAGTAAAAAAACCTATCAGATACAAATCGCCGAATTCCAAAATGCTCCGATTATATCTACAGACACTAAGTGGTCACAGCTCAAAGAAGTAGAGATCGTTCAGCATGAGGACCGATACATTTATCTCTATGGAACATTTAATGATTTGGCCTCAGCCGTAGAAAAACAAGAAGAATTAGATGCTCAAGGCTTCAAAGGTGCCTTTGTGATTGTAAAATCGGAAGAGTAATCATTTAATATAAAGCTGTTAATAACGGGCAAGACCCTTTATTTTTTCATAATTTCGTGGATCGATTACTTGATATGAGTAGAGAAATAAAGTTAGGTATTTTAGCCATTTTGACATTGGGTTCTGCATTCATTGCATTGAACTTCATAAAAGGGTCAAATGTATTTTCAAAAGCATTGACTGTTTATACAAAATTCAACAATGTAGCAGGTCTAGATGTGTCCTCACCTGTCTATGTTAATGGGTTTAAAGTAGGTGCTGTAAAAAACATCAGCCTTAATCCAGAAAACCTAAGAGAAATGGTTGTGGAGATCCGTATAGAAGGTGATTATAAACTGCCTAAATCTACTCAGGTGATATTCCGAAGTGATGGAGTGGTTTCTGGAAATGCTCTGGATCTAAAGTTTGCTAAATTATGTACGGGAAAGGACTGTGCAGAAGATGGCGATTTTCTAACCAATACTAAGCTAGGTCTGCTCAACAGTATGTTCAGTGAAGAAGAAATCGAAGATGTCTCTGAAAAGCTAGGCACTACGGCTCAGGATGTAATCGCTTCTGTCGGAGATGAAAATTCTACAGCCCCTATCGATGTATCAGCAAGAGAGTTAGAAACTACACTTTCTAACATGACTAAACTTACGGAGGCTACGAATCGACTAATCCGTAATTCTTCTAAAAGTATCGAACTGACCATGAAAAACCTAGAAATGATTACAGGTAATATGGCAGATCAAAATGAAAAAATATCCAGCGTTCTCAGTAATATGGACAAACTATCTAGAGAATTAACTGAACTAAAATTGACATCTGTCACAGGAAATGCCAATAATGCTCTAGTCTCTGCAGAAAAAACCATGAGTGATGTTTCTGTTACCTTGCAGGCTGCTGATCAGACATTCAAAGACCTCAACGCGACTATTGCTAAACTTAATGACGGCGATGGATCTCTCGGAAAACTAATGAACGATAAAGAACTCTACAACAACATGGAAGAGACTTCTCGTAATCTGTCTCTCCTACTTCAGGATATCAGATTGAATCCAAAGAGATATATCAAACTTTCTGTTTTCGGTAAAAAGAATCAAGCCTATACCCTTCCTGAAAATGATCCTGCTGAAGAGGAAATAAACAAATAAGGAAAGGCTTCTATTTTTGATTTCGGCAATTCTTATATTAGCAGAAACAGCAAATAATCATTGAGGATTCCAATTCTTGTACTACTATTTCTATCATCGATAAGTACTAGCTACGGCCAAGAAGTGCTATCTAATCGTATCGCCAACTATACGATGAGTATCGAGCTGGATATTGAGGCAAAAAAAATATACGGACATACTCAATTAGAATGGACCAATCCATCTGATGATGAGGTTCCTTTCCTGCTATTCCATATGTATTACAATGCTTTTAAAAGCTCTGAGTCCACATTTATGCAAGAAGGCGGAGTTCCTGCCTTATTGACCAAGAATATCGATAACAACTGCGGTTGGGGATGGACACATATCAAAAGCATGACAGATGAATCCGGCAATGATCTGATATCAGGATCACAATATATCCAAACAGATGACCGCAACATAGCTGATCAAACCGTACTTAAAGTCCCGCTAAGTAGCCCTGTAGGCCCGAGAGAAACCATAATCATCACGTTTGACTGGGAGGCCAAGATCCCTCAAACGATGCCCAGAACAGGTTACAATAAGGAATATTACTTCATGGCTCAGTGGTTTCCTAAAGTAGGCGTCTATGAACCTGCTGGAATGAGATTCAATACAGAAGAAGGTGCATGGAACTGTCACCAGTATCATTCTAGCGGTGAGTATTATTCAGATTTTGGAAATTATGATGTCAGCATTACGATTCCCTCTAACTACCAGCTCGCTTCGTCAGGGGCTCTCATCGACTCCACCATCCATTCCGATACTAAGACCTATAGACATGTAGTCGATGATGTCATCGATTTTACCTGGTCTGCATCACCTCACTTTGTGTGTCAGACAGATCAGTATAAACAGACTCAAATCAAGCATTACAGCTACCCATACAAAGCCGACTTTTCAGACAGATACTTCTCCATACTTAAGAACTGTATGCAGTTTTTGGAAGATAAACTAGGACCCTATCCATATCCTACAATCAGCATAGTCGATCCTCCGATACATGGACTATTTACAGGAGGCATGGAATATCCTACATTGATCTCTAGTTTAAGTTTTAAATTTGTCCCTGAAGGCATACGTATGCCAGAGACCTTAGTGGTTCATGAATTTGTCCATCAGTATTTTATGCAGATGGTCGCTACTCATGAAGTAGAAGAGCCATGGATGGATGAAGGCCTTACAACATACATGGAAGGACGTATCCTAGATGAGTATCTCGGA
>CALDEN010000300.1 GCA_937942405.1 uncultured Saprospiraceae bacterium | reverse complement strand
CGATTATCTGATGACTCATGTACTGATTGTCCCTTCATTGTATGAGAAAGTACCAATAGGATAAGACCAGTATTTAAAACTTTGAGGAAGTAGTGATAGAAGGTATTGTTCATTTATGATGATAGACTCGTTATGTTTTTTGTGAAGATTATTTTAATTGGTATCAGACATGCTTTTATTCATTCGCTGAAAATAGGTATTCTTTTTTGTAGGCTATTTCATATGATTTTAAAAAGGCAATATACTCTTCATTGAGGGATTTATAGCGGTGTTGTTTTTCCTGTCTCTCGATGTAATTGATTATTGTTCCTAACTGTGAATGCCCTAAGGTAAAAGCCCCAAAACCCGATTGCCATTGAAATTTCTTTGGTGTAAGATTGAGTTCATTTACCCATTTGGACGAATTGGATTTAATGGCTTTAACGAGATCTGATAAAAGGCAGGTGGGTTTTGTCCCGATCAAGATATGCATGTGATCCTCTATGCCATTAATGGCCAACAGTTTCTGTTGCTTATTGGTTATGATACCCGTAATGTATTTATAGAGTTCGTCTTTCCATTTCTTCGCGATCAATTTCTGTCTTCCTTTTACAGCAAACACGACATGGAAATATAATTGAGTGTAGGGATTAGCCATAAGATGTTGTTCTGATGTTCGATAACGAAAATAATAAATATTTAGCCCGTTATTGATTTTAGCGGATGGAATACAAAGATTGGATTGGAAAAATGCTATCGCTCCTATGGAGCTCCAGAGGAACAACATCTCAATAGCCCCAGAGGGGCGGAATATGTATAGCCCCCAGAGGAGCGACATATGTATAGCCCTAGAGGGGCGACATGAACACATCTATATAGCCCCTACACCCAGTTTATGTAATATAGAAAAATGACTCTTTAAAGCACCCGCAAAAGTCTTGTGCTCATTGTATGGCACATTGTATTCTTGTGCAGTCGATTTTACGATGCCGGCGATGTCTTTATAGTGTACGTGGCAGATATGTGGAAAGAGATGATGCTCGATCTGATAATTCAGCCCACCTACAAACCATGAAAACCATTTACTCCCATTGGCAAAATTTGCGGTAGTTTTCATTTGATGTACAGCCCAGCTGTTTTCCATGCTTCCAGTCTCACTAGGTACAAAGAAATCGGTCTCTTCCAGTACGTGTGCACACTGGAATATAAGAGCTAGCAATTGACCACATATCGCATGCATAAGTAGGAATCCCAGTAGGGTCTGCCACCATGCTACCGTAGAAAATGCAATTGGTAATACGATAAATAAACCGAGGTACCCGAGCTTGGTAAAGAAGATTTCGATAGCCGCTCGTCTTACAGTGATTCCTTGTTCTTGGACTAAATTTTCTTTACTGTACTTGATTGTCTGCTCGATATCTTTTCCTAGAAACCAGTATAGGGATAGGATACTGTAGAGAAATGGAGCATAAAAGACTTGGTACTTATAGCTAGGTTTTTTTTCTTGATCCGGAGAGAGTCGGAGTGCACCATTTTTACTGATGTCATCGTCTAGGCCTTGTATATTTGTAAAAGAGTGGTGCAGTACATTATGCTGTATTTTCCAGTTTACATGATAGCCTCCTACAAAGTTGATCACTAGACCTACTAGATGGTTTACCTTTCTATTTCCAGAGTATGCACCGTGATTTGCATCATGCATTACAGATAGACCTATTCCAGACATCCCGAGTCCCATGAGAGCCCACATGCCTATATTGCCCCATACAGAGGTGACGACATTGAATACGATAAATGCCAGCGGTATAAAGTAAAGACAAAGCATAAAAATGGTCTTGATGACCATCTGTGCATTGGCATGTTTAGATCTATTATGCGATTTAAAGTGATGATTTACTCGTTTGACCACTTCTTTGAAAAATTCTGGCTGACTATGTATGTTAAATCGCACTGCTTCTCCTCTCATGTAGGTGTTGGTTTTACTTACGCTAGTAAGGTAAGGATTATGCCTATAATAGATGAGCTAAAAAGCTATTTTTCTCGTATGTGATTATTTGATATATCTATCATATTCCTTCTCTCGGATGAGTTTTACCATGATAGAATCTCGGTGATTCTTGCCATTGAAGATGAGCGTATCTGGGTCGATCAGCTCATATTTCCCCTTGAGATCCACCTCTCTCAGCTGATGGAAATCATACATATCGAACTGATCCTGATCTGGATCTAGCAGGTATTTAAACCTAGAGACACTATCATTCAGTTCTATAAATGCGGAACTCCCTTTATCGAAAAAAAAGATCTCTGCTTGCAGAAATTCTTTGGTCTGATTACGATCTAGGCTAGTTTCGCTGTGATCTATTTTCCATGCTCCTACGATCGGATTATCCTCGGCATAGTATCGGGTAAGCCACCTGCTTTCTTTTTTAAAATGTAAAAAGACCAGTAACCCTGCTAAGAATATGCCTTTAAAAATGGAAATGGACTCGTACAGTTTTATGTTAGTAGGGAAGGGGTATTTTCTTTTTTTAATTTTCTGATTGAATAAAAATATGGAGCTATAAAATGGCCATTGAACGACGAGCAGATAGCAGCTCATGCTGAGTAAAAGGACAGCTCTGGGGTTGGTTTTATGATTAAAGCCAGTAGAAAGAAAAAAGATATTTAAGGATATGGCTAATGCCAAAATAGTACCCATCGGACGACTCCTTCTAAAGCAAATCAGAAAAGCAGTAGCCAGCATACTCCATGCTAGAAAATGCTGATACATTGGATTTTGGCTCAAAGCCGTAGAAAATAACTCATAGTTACTCAAATCACCCACGTTCTGATTTAAAACCCCAAACGAAAACGTGTAC
>CALDEN010000299.1 GCA_937942405.1 uncultured Saprospiraceae bacterium | reverse complement strand
GCTGAATTTGAAAATGCCATTCAGGAAAACACGACATTGATCTATCTAGAAAGTCCTGCATCTTTAACCATGGAGTTGCAGGATCTGAAAGCCATCGCTCAGCTCGCAAAATCCTTAAACATCAAGACAGTCATCGATAATACATGGGCCTCTCCGATATTCCAAAAACCCTTGACCATGGGGATCGATATCGAGGTACACTCTGCATCTAAATATCTCGGAGGGCATAGTGACGTTGTGGCAGGAGTGATTATCAGTAATAAAGAAATACTCGACAGCATACTGATGGCAGAGCATGAGCTTCTCGGGGCTAAGATGGCCCCTTTTGAAGGATGGCTGATCCTACGTAGCTTGCGTACTCTCCCCATACGTATGCGAGCATTGATGGATAATACGATGGCTGTAGCCAAATTCTTAGAAAACGATGAGCGAGTGGGAAAAGTAAATTATCCCGGTTTAGAAAGCTTTGAGCAGTATGACTTAGGTCAAAACCAAATGACCGGGTATGGCTGTCTCCTAAGCTTCGAGCTGCTGACAAAGGACATCGAAAAGATCAAACAATTTGTAGATTCCTTACAGTTGTTTTCTTTAGGGGTAAGCTGGGGAGGGCATGACAGTCTGGTATATGCTCCCATCATCAGTTACCTCAAAGAATTGAGTCCTGAGCAGTTTGACGCCATGGGGATAAATGCATCGCTGATACGTATATCAGTAGGGCTGGAGCATATCGATGATTTAGTCGCCGATTTACATCAAGCTTTAGGTAGGATTTCTGGATAATCGTACATTCTTGTACTTTTTGAGGAGATGGGATTGGTGCAAAAGGCTATTTTGAGGTGTTTTCTGAGTATTTATATCGCGACAAACCAGCCGACATTTCCGTTATGATATAAATATCATAGCAGATATTTATCTATTTTCGCGGCCTCGAATTTTCGAGACTTTTGAGAACACAGAAATAACAATAAATAATGGCAATAGATAGACAGAATCCTTGGCACAAGGTAGAAATAGGAAGTAATGCCCCAGATATAGTAAACGGAATCATAGAAATACCCAAAAACACCAGAGCCAAATATGAGCTGGATAAAAAATCTGGGATGTTAATGATGGATCGTGTGATCTACTCATCGATGTATTATCCCGCAAATTATGGTTTTATCCCTAGGACGTACTGTGATGATAAAGATCCGCTAGATATACTGGTACTATCGCAAATAGCCATCGTTCCTATGTGTATCGTCTCTGCAAAGGTCATCGGAGTTATGAGGATGATAGATAATGGAGAAATGGATGATAAGATTATCGCTGTAGCGGAAAATGACATGGGGGTAAATCATTTTAATGATATTTCTGGATTGCATGACCACTTCATCAGAGAGCTTAAGAACTTTTTTGAAGACTATAAAAAGCTGGAAAACAAGACGGTAGCGATAGAAGATTTTCAAGATGCCAATGTTGCCCGAGAAATCATCCAACAATCCAGGATCGATTACGACGAATACATTAAAACACTGGTTTGATGTAGCTTCTAAGAAGAGCAGCAGCAATTCAACATGTACATCAGTCCGTAATATTACTAATCATACCGTTAAAGATAAACCCATGAAAGGGCAGTACGGAATACCAGTACATTCTGCCTAAGATCCCCAAGGGCCTGAATGTGGCCGTCTGGATGAGGCTTTCGCCTTGTAGTTCGAATTCTAACCATGCCTCTCCTGGAAGCTTCATCTCTGCATAGAGGATTAATCGCCCCTCTTTCTTATCGGCATATATTACCCTCCAGAAATCCAGTGCATCTCCTACATTAATGGAGTTTGTATTGGTCCTTCCTCGTCGCAAACCGACTCCTCCAGCGAGCTTATCTAGATATCCTCTAAAACGCCAAAGCCAGTTCCCATAGTACCAGCCCGTTTCTCCTCCGATACTCCATATTTTATGTATGCAACGATCTCTGTCAGCATATTTTTTACTTCGTCGATCTACGAAACAACCAAAAGAAGGTACTTTGATAAAGTCGGATATGATGGGATAAAATCCACTACTGGCATTGGCATCTTTCCAACTGGAAATAATTTGATGCTGTTCTATTTTTTTGAAGGCCTTTTTTAAAGCCTCTTGATAGCCGATAGGGCTCATTTTAAGAATAGTATTGATGTCGTTGTTTTTGCAAACCACTTCGATTTTCATGCTTTCGACTAGGTTGAAAGCCAGTTTGTAAGAAGTAGAAGTCACGAAGTATAGCCAGTAGGACGATAGTCGAGGAGTCATTATCGGGATCGTAAAAATCTTTCTATTGAGTTTTCTGACTTCTGCAAATTGAAGTAACATTTGTTTGTAGGTAAGTACATCTTTTCCTCCGATGTCGAAGTTGCGATTATACGTCTGCTCATTTAATAGGCTACGTGAGAGCATGATTATGACATCTGATATACCTATCGGCTGACATCGAGTATTTAACCATTTTGGGGCGATCATGATCGGAAGTTTCTCTACGAGGTCCCTTATTATTTCAAATGATGCACTACCTGAGCCTATGATTATACCCGCTCTGAGAGTAGTGAAATGGTATGTTCCTTTGGAAAGTTCATCTTCTACATTTTTACGTGATGCGAGGTGTTTAGAAAGCTTTTCTTCGTTTACGATGCCACTTAGGTAAATGACCTGTTGAGCCTGAGTCTGATTGATGGCTACCACAAAATTCTGTGCAGCTATTTGCTCTAGGTTTTGATAATCAGAAGATATAGACATACTGTGGACTAAATAATACGCCGCTTTAATGTCTTTGGGTATTTTCTTCAAAGATTCTTTGTCCAATAAGTCTACCTCAATAATTTCGATGTTTTTCTTTAAAGAAGATGGTGGATTAAATCGGTTTTTATCTCTTACGCAGCATACCACTTGATAGCCTCTTTCGATCAATGAGGGGAGTAGACGTTTGCCGATATAGCCAGTGGCTCC
>CALDEN010000298.1 GCA_937942405.1 uncultured Saprospiraceae bacterium | reverse complement strand
TGATACTTTTTGTAGAGTCTAGTAACTTCTAATGTTTCATCGTTTACACTTCTACCATCTTTACCACCGATAAAGTTCCATCCGTGTACATCATCAACGTAGCCATTATTATCATCATCTAGACCATTGTCTGGAATTTCGTCTGCGTTTACCCACATATTTTGGGCTAGATCTTCATGTTCTACATCGACACCAGAATCGATTACCGCCACAACTACTGTGTTAGAAGCTCTATTACTTAATAATTCCTCATATGCTTTATCTGTTCCGATACCTTGATATTCGCTCGCCACAGGATCATTATGGTACCAGTCTTGTGGGGGGTGTTGAGCATTAATGTGTCCCACTATCAGAAACACATTTAAAAAGATCATATATTTTTTCATAGTCTATATTAATTAGAATCCCCAAATCTAAAACTATTGAGACAAAAGATATATGTAGAAAGCGAATTATTCGTTTTATCTAATTTCAGAACATATTATAATTTAATTTAATGTATCTTTGTCAAACTTTCCCGTCCCATAGTAGTACCGCTAAAAACTTTGTTAGTATGAGATCTCTATTATTTAGTTTATTTATTGTCTTAGGCGTTTTTTCAACAGGTATTTCTCAGTCTTTAGAAGTGGGTCCTCAGTTAGGGGGGATGCTTTATACAGGAGATTTAGATCCTAAGCAATTTGGAGAGAATTATAAAAACTTAAAGCCTACCGTGGGCTTACACTTAAAATATAATCACAACGATTATTTTAATTTAAGATTAAACCTAGTCAGAGGTAGTGTACAGGGGAGAGATGAGCTATCTGGCCAGGAATGGCAATTAAGAAGAAATCTATCATTCGAAACGAGCATTACTGAGTTATCATTACTCATAGAAAATAACATCTTCGGATTTAGTACCAATGCCTCAAAGGACAAAATATTTACCATTCATGCTTTTGCGGGAATAGGTGTATTTAAATTTAATCCTAGAACTTTGTATGATGGTCAATATGTAGATCTACAGCCATTAGGCACGGAGGGACAAGGTATGGCAGGATATGAAGAAAAATATAGTTTAACACAGTTAGCTATTCCGATGGGTATCGGTCTTAAATTTAGACTTTCAGAGCAACTATCTCTCGGACTAGAACTATCATCTAGATTCTTATTTACGGATTTCTTAGATGATATAAGCGGGAATTATGTTTCTCACGAAGAATTATTAGCAGGAAATGGTCAGTTAGCGGCGGCTTTGGCCAAGAGAGAAGCTGAGTACACTGGTATAGATGCTCCGTATACTGAAGAAACAGGAAGTAAACGTGGACAAGCAGATGTAAACGACTACTACAGTACAGGAATGCTTACTATATCTTATCATTTTAGTGGAGCTAAGCTTTTCGGTGGTTCAGGAAAAACAAATTGTCCTTCTTTCTAGATGTCTTTAAGTTCATTAGCTTCGTTGCTTAATGGACGTGGTTTTTCAAAAATTACAAGAACATTGGGGTTTCGATTCGTTTCGGAATAGCCAGAAAGATATCATAGATTCAGTACTTGCTGGAAATGATACGATCGCTCTTTTGCCGACAGGCGGAGGAAAGTCCTTGTGTTATCAGTTACCAGCCATTTGTCTTCCAGGAATTACAATAGTTGTATCTCCACTCATCGCATTGATGAAAGATCAAGTTTCCAATCTTAAATCTAGAGGAATATCCGCTGCAGCTCTTAATTCTAGCCTCAGTAACGAGCAGTCTGAGATCGTTTTAAATAATATACGCTTAGGTAAAGTCAAGCTCCTTTTTGTCTCTCCAGAAAAATTGAATTCACCCAATTTTGAACAATTTGTGATGAATCTCAAAGTTTCTCTACTCGTAGTCGATGAGGCACATTGTGTATCTCAGTGGGGACATGATTTCCGCCCGGACTATTTAAAAATAGATCCTAAGCGATTTAAATGTCCCGTAATAGCACTGACAGCTACGGCTAATGCCGAATGTCTAAAGGACATCAGACGCTTTTTAGACATAGAAAGTGCCACCACATTTAGATCCTCTTTTGAAAGAGCTAATCTCGTTTTTGTAAATTATAAAACGAGCTCTAAACGCAATATGCTCTTGGAATTATTGTCCAAAATAAAAGGAAGTGGAATCGTTTACGTTAGATCTCGCAGACTGACCAAAGAGCTGGCAGAGTTCCTTACGGAGCAAGGAATAAGTGCGATGCCATACAATGGGGGGATGCAGAATAAGTCTCGGCAGAAAGTACAAGACAGCTGGACCGCTAATAAGACCCGAATAGTTGTGGCGACCAATGCATTCGGCATGGGGATAGATAAAGGGGATGTCGAGATCGTGATCCATTATGAACCACCACCGACCTTAGAGGATTATTATCAAGAGGCAGGAAGGGCCGGTAGAAACGGGGCCAAAGCGTACGCCATACTTATGCACAATGATGCAGACGTACTCCGTTTGCAAAATAATTTCGAGAATGCTTTTCCGGAAGAACACGAGATTAAAAACTTCTATCTCAAATTGCTCAATTATTTTAAAATCCCAGTAGGATATGGTAAAGGAGAACGGTTTTTTATAGATTTTAAAAAGCTCACCTATGAGATAGACATACCTTCTAAGAAATGCTATTACCTTTTTAATGTTTTAAAAAAGCTAGAGCTGATAAAGTATTCTGAGCATTTTTTTCAGCCGACGGAAGTCTTTATACGCTACGATAGACGGAGGATGTTTGAACTCTACGATCGCAATCCCAAGGTAATCGACTTACTCCAAATCCTACTAAGATCTTACGAAGGCTTGTTTACAGATTATGTACGTATAGATGAGTCTCAGATCGCAAGAAAACTGGAAATAAGTAATACGGATCTTGTTAAAATGCTACAAGGGTTAGAAACGCAGAATACCATTGCTCTCCGTTTACGTACAGAGAAGCCCTGTGTCATTTTGGAGGATGATAGAGTCGTTAAAGATCATCTACGGATCAACATGAAGAAGTTTGATTTACTCCGTGCCGTTGCAGAAAAACAACTCCTCGCCGTACAGGAATATCTAAAGTCCAATCAGTGCAGACAACAATTTATACTAAATTATCTCGATGAACAGGACTCTAATAAATGTAAGGTTTGTGATATCTGTCTGGGTTCAGAGGAGGTAGACATAGTCTGGGAGGAGGAGCTTGAATTAATAGAATCCGTTAAGGCCCAAATTTCTGAAAGTGGATATACCATCGATACACTGGTAAAACGTTTTCCTCATAATAAAAAGAATAAAGTAAAAGCTCTACTTACTAAGATGAACCAAGAGGACATGATATATCTACACGACGGTCGATTAAAACTGCGATGAATAGAAAAAAGAAGATCATATTAACCGTTACTAACGATCTGACTACCGATCAGCGTATGCAGCGTATTTGTACGTCGCTATATGATGGAGGATATGAAGTCGTTTTAGTAGGACGGAAATTGAAGTCGTCTAAGGCGATAAATTTTGATTTTCAGACCAAGCGATTACAATGCTTTTTTAATCAAGGCTTCTTGTTTTATGCAGAGTATTCGATTCGGTTGTTTCTGTATTTGTTTCGACAAGAGTCGGATGCCATATGTGCCATAGATTTAGATACGATCATTCCGTGTTTATGGGTTAGTAGATTGAGGAAGAGAGCCATGGTTTATGA
The DNA here is from genome assembly GCA_937942405.1 of uncultured Saprospiraceae bacterium. Lineage (GTDB taxonomy): Bacteria > Bacteroidota > Bacteroidia > Chitinophagales > Saprospiraceae > JAHDHU01. The sequence goes on along the minus strand of CALDEN010000298.1, from coordinate 2,305 downwards.
TGCTCATGAATATTATACCGAGAGCCCCGAATTAGATGATCGACCTACTGTAAAAAGCATCTGGGAAAGGATTGCAGCTTATGCCATTCCCAAAGTCGATCTGGCATATACCGTAAATAAATCGATTGCGGATTTTTTAAATGATCGATATTCTAAGCCGTTTTCAGTAGTTCGGAATCTGCCAGTGCTCTCAGAAAGTGATGATGTACAAGGAAATTATTTGTTATACCAAGGAGTCCTCAATGAAGGTCGGGGTCTAGAAGAGCTCATAATTGCGATGAAAGACATCGAGGGAAGTATATTGAAAATAGCTGGAAGTGGAGATGTAGAAAATCGATTATTCGCATTAGTGGAAGAACATAGATTAGAAAACAAAGTCGAGTTCCTAGGAATGGTAAAGCCTGTAGATCTGAAGGAGCTTACTCGCGGAGCTTTATTGGGTTTTAATCTTTTAGATAGAGCTAATAAAAATTACTACTACTCCCTAGCCAATAAATTTTTTGATTACATGATGGCTGGAGTCCCGAGCATATGTATGAATTTCCCTGAGTACAAGACCATCAATGAACAGTATAAGTTCTCTGTACTAGTAGATGACTTAAATCCTCAAGAAATAGCTTCTGTGGTAAGTGGACTGTTGAGGGATCAGCATAGATTAGCAGAAATGAGGACCGCCTGTAAAGTAGCTCGTAAAGAATTAAATTGGAAAAAGGAAGAGCAAAAACTGCTCTCCCTTTATGCCGATCTATTTAGTAATTCCCTCTAAGTCAAGGAGGAATGCATATTCGAGAGCAGTCTCTCTATATCTTTTGAATCTACCTGAAGCTCCGCCATGACCAGCTTCCATGTCGCAGTGCATGATAAGAGGTTTGCTATTGGTTTTTAGTTCCCTCATTTTTGCGACCCATTTTGCAGGTTCCCAGTACTGGACTTGTGAGTCATGATATCCAGTAGTTATGAGCATAGATGGATAGTCTTTTCTCTCGACGTTATCGTATGGAGAGTAAGATTTCATGTATTCATAATATGCTTTGTCGTTTGGATTTCCCCATTCGTCATATTCTCCGGTAGTAAGCGGGATCGTTTCATCTAGCATAGTAGTAACGACGTCCACAAAAGGTACCGCTGCTATAATTCCGTTCCACATATCAGGCCGCATATTGGCTACAGCTCCCATCAATAGGCCACCGGCACTTCCTCCCATCGCATATAGACTATGGTTGCTTGTGTACTTGTTTTTGATAAGATGTTCTCCGCAATCGATAAAATCATTAAACGTATTGATCTTTTTAAAGAACTTTCCGTCTTCGTACCACTGTCTGCCCATCTCTTGACCGCCACGTATATGTGCTATTGCAAAAGCAAATCCACGATCCAATAAACTTAACCTCACTGAGCTGAAGTAAGGATCCATGCTATTTCCGTATGAGCCATACCCATAAAGTAGTATCGGCATCGAGCCATCTTTTTTAAATCCTTTTTTATAAACGATAGATAGGGGAACCTTAGCTCCATCTCTAGCATCGACCATTACTCGTTCAGATGCATACTGAGACGCATCATATCCACCGACTACTTCTGATTGTTTGAGCAGTTCCATTTTCTTAGTACTCATGTTGTAGTCATAGGTACTGTTAGGCGTAGTCAGAGAAGTGTAACCCATTCTCAACACATCTGTGTCAAAATCGATGTTGGTCGTAGTATAAGCCAGATAGGCATCATCCGGGAAGTCAATGTAATGTTCTGCTCCATCCCATGGCCTTACTCTTAGTTGAGTAATTCCATTTTTCCGTTCTGAGAGTACGAGATAGTCTTTGAAGATATCCATGCCCTCTAAAAGTACGTCAGGACGATGTTCGATCACATCTGTCCAGTTTTCCTTAGAGGTTTTTCCCTCTGGGCAGCTCATTAGTTTGAAATTCTGAGCACCGTCTTTATTGGTCGTTACATACCATTTGTCTCCGTAATGTGCGACGGAATATTCCAATTTGTCTACTCTTGGTTGGAACAAGGTAAATGCTTCGTCAGGGGTATCTGCGTTTACATATCGGTATTCATTAGATAGAGTAGCATACGATCCGATTATGATGTATTTCTTGGATTTTGTCTTATAGACAAACGTACCGAATGTCTCATCTGATTCATGATAGATTTCTACATCTTCCGAGGAAGGTGTTCCGATCTTATGTTTGAATATTTTAAATGCTCGTAGTGCCTCGTCTTTTCTTGTGTAGAATACGGTTTTGTTATCATTGGCCCATACGACTCCACCTGTAGTTTTAAGGATTTGGTCTTCTAGCAGTTC
>CALDEN010000297.1 GCA_937942405.1 uncultured Saprospiraceae bacterium | reverse complement strand
TGGATTGAGTAATTTTCTGCTTTGGATAATGGTGGGGTTACTGGTCTATTTTGCAGGGATTATGTATCTGTTTAGAGAAGAGATCTTTAATCTGATCAAACCTTTATTTAATCTCAATTATCTAAAATCACTCAATCGAGAGTCTAATGGAGGTAAAAACCCTCTTTTTTTAAGCCTCTATTTATTTTTTCTTATTAACCTCGGACTACTTATCTATGGATTTATAAAAGACTATATCGAGGTCAGCTCAGGCATCCAACTATTGTGGATGATCGTGCTTTCTACCTTAGGAATATATATTGTCAAGCATGTCTACATCTACTTTATGAGATGGGTATTCCCGCTGAGGACACCGCTATCTCATTACGGTTTTGCAGTGGTGGTGCTTAATGCCATCGTCGGGATATTATTATTTCCTGTGAACTTACTCGCCGTACTGGGACCAGAAAACCTGAGGTATATTTTCCTCATACTGGGATTGATAATTGTATTGGTGTTTTATTTAACACGACTCTTTCAGGGGTTTCAGTTAAGTGCTCGAGAAAGCTCAAATAATATTTTCCATTTTTTTCTTTACCTTTGTGGCTCGGAAATTGCTCCTATCGCCTTAGTTTATGGCTTTATAAACCAGGGCTTTTAACCGATTTTTGAACCTAAAGGATTCTCACAAGTATGGCATCTAACACCACAGATTATAAGGAGAGTTATAAAGAGATTAAGACCATTCTTATCTCTCAACCTAAACCAGAAAGGTCTCCATATTTTGATATTGAAAAAAAATGGGGACTTACCATAGACTGGAGACCGTTTATCCACGTAGAACCCGTCAATAGTAAAGAATTCAGAAAATATAGAATCCGTCCAGATGAGTTCTCTTGTGTGATATTTACCTCTAAGGGGTCTATCGAGCACTTTTTCAGAATGTGTGAGGAGATGAGATCTCCGATGTCACAGAATACAAGATACTTCTGTCTCACTGAGGCTGTCGCCAATTATCTACAGAAATTTATCGTTTATCGTAAGCGTAAAGTATTTGTGGGAGTCCGTAAGATTAAAGATCTAGAAAACTCACTTAAGAAATTTAAGGCAACTGAAAATTTCCTGCTTCCATGTTCTAATCTCGGAGCTAAGGATGTTGTATCCTACCTAGAAGAAAACGAGTATAATTTCAAAGACGTCATCATGTATAAGACCGTTGCGAGTGATCTATCGGATCTAACCAATGTTACGTATGATGTTTTGGTCTTTTTTAGTCCACTAGGGATAGAATCCTTATATGAGAATTTTCCAGACTTCAAACAAAATGCTACTCGGATGGCAGTGTATGGAAAAACGACTACCAAAGCCGTACTAGATAGAGGTCTACATGCAAATATCGTAGCCCCAGCCCCAGAGACCCCATCGATGTCTGGTGCACTAAAGGCATATCTCAAAAAATCCAATAAAGAATAGTATTTCGGATCACTTAACAGATGTACTTAGAGGATTTACAATCGACGAAAGCTTTCTAAAAGCCAGAGCCGATCTCGCTCCTGTACCTATAAAACTATATACCCCGCCTACAGAAGGGTATAAAACTGCGGCTGTAGTGGCCATACTGGTAGAGAAAGCGACTGGCTGGAATCTCGTGTATATGGAACGTACCGCTCGTCATCCGGATGATAAGCATGCCGGTCAGATCAGTTTTCCAGGTGGTAAAAAAGAAGACGATGAATCTATCCTAGCCTGTGCCTTAAGAGAGACCTTTGAAGAAATAGGTATCGAGCAGACAGAATACGAGATCATGGGTCAGCTATCTGAATTATACATCCCCGTCAGTGATTTTCTGGTCTACCCTTTTTTGGCTATAGCCAAAAAAGAACTATCCTATACACTGGAAGAAGAGGAAGTAGCTGAAATTATGGAAATCCCTCTGGATCATCTTATGAACCCATCTACCTTAAGGAAAAAAGACATACATCTCGGTGCTCGAACGATCAAAGATGTGCCCTACTTTGACCTATACGGAAAAACATTGTGGGGAGCTACGGCGATGATCAGCTCTGAAATACTCGCACTCATCAAGAGATCTATGTAGATGGCTCTTGCTTAAAGACCCAGTACCTCTGTAGCGTATAATTAAACCCAAATGCCACTATCCCATCGGTCAGCAGCTTACTTACTCTATAGTCGATTAAAGCACCCTCTGTAAGGATAAATGTACCGAGTGTCTTGAGTACTAAACTTCCGAAAGAGACTAATGCGTACTTAGTAAACTGCGAAGTGATGTTTTCCTGATCTGCCTTAAATGCCCATGATCTACTGATGGAGTAATTTATTACCGCTCCAAAAGCGGCCCCTACTGCGATAGCAGGGATATAGTGCATGCCGAATAGCTCTACACAGATGAGCATGATCACATAATCACTCACCCCTCCTATAAATGCCGAAAACTGTGCCCTCAGAAAAACCATTTAGGTAAGTTGCACTTTTTTCTCTTCTAAATCTCTAAAGTCTCCTGCTTTAAGCACTCCTATAGAATCCATCGTATTTACTAAAACTAAGACTATGGTACCGATTATCCCAAAGCCCAAAAGAACATGGGGCAAAAATATTTCTAGAAAGAGGACTGCACTGAGTACGATTCTAAGCTCCGTCGGACCGAAATTATTTGAGTCGATGATGTACTTATTGTTAATCTTATATCTGAGGAGAGCGATGATCATAGATCCACCATATGCCGCGACAAATAAGAATGCCACAAAATTATAGTACGGGAAATAGAAATAGAAGCCAAGTCCGATAATGATAATCGCAAGCCAGTCAGCATGTATATCAAGTGCCCAGCCGTACCACTTACGTGGAGTATTGCGGTAATAGGCTATGCGACCATCCAGCGAATCTCCAAACCAGTGAATGGCTAATCCCAATATAGAAATCAATAAATATGCTTTGTGGGTTAATGCCAGCTGTAATCCTACAAAAACGATCACTGCACCGATGACGCCTAAAGCGGTCAGCATATCAGGCTTGACCCACTTAGGCATTATCGAACATAAGTATGTAATGGTGGTATACTCAGCGTTTTTTAAATAATTCTCTCTTTTGCGATCACTAGCGATACTCTTCTTATCTGATGTAGATGTATTCATGATTTCAAGATTTACTGCAATTTGGAGCTAAATAGTTACTGATTCTATACCAATATGTAAAATCAAGAATGGCGATATCCAAATATGTAATTATCTGCCATCCCATCAGCCCGCGAGTTTATTGTATGTAAAAATCAACTATCAAAATTTACAATACGTAAAATACCCTATGCGATATCCACTTAAATGGTCATATAATCGCTCAAAAAATGTTTTTCATAAATTCTTGTAAAAAATAAGAGCTTAATATTGTGGAACTAGATCAGGAGTATTACATTTGCGATGCTTTTAAAAAGCTGAAAAACGGTTCGGTAGTTCAGTTGGTTAGAATACCTGCCTGTCACGCAGGGGGTCGCGGGTTCGAGTCCCGTCCGGACCGCTTTAATAGAATAAAGGATTTCAGAGTTTTCTGGAATCCTTTTTCTTTTTGTGGTGGAAACAAGCCAGTATTTCAATTCATTCCCTTTCTTTTAAGGATCTATACTAAGGTATATGCTATTATGTAGAATTACAATTAATTCTACAATCTTGATACAATACTAGTACAACTGGGTTTGTATAGTACTATGCTCATTGTCAACGAGTTAGAAGTACTAATTGTATTCAACTAACTATATTCATAATATAGTTTTCTTTCTTTTTTAGCAAGATTGAACCAACCTCTATAGATATTATCTAAGGCTTGATCCAAGGTCTTGAAAAGAAAAAACTCTTCTTGATTATCAAACTCTAGGTTTTCTTTAAGTCTGTCTAATGAAGCGTTCATAGCTCCTTCATGTTCAAATATCCAAAGTGTTCTATAGCCCTGATCAAACTGATACTTTTGATTAGCCGATTTCAGAAGAATTGCATCTCTATGATTATTGAGTTTTTCGAGAGCTTTTTTGGTATCTCTACCGTTTTCTAATTCCACAATGAACATTTCCTTTTGATCAGCTGATATGGTTTTTATCGTTATCAAATCTGCTTTAACGGAAGACTTCTTATTATATAAAAATGCAGTCTTTGATTTTAAAGTCCTTGAAACTCTGTTCTCACCGACCGTATCAAAATATCTCTCAATTAAATCTGTTTCTAGATTAT
>CALDEN010000296.1 GCA_937942405.1 uncultured Saprospiraceae bacterium | reverse complement strand
ATGGAGCTTTCTCTCTTCCCTACCCAGTAAAAAATCCTGGACAGGTTCAATGGGTATAATCTCAGAACTTTTAAATAATTAAAAGAACACCCCCGAGTACAGCACAAATATAGCTCTATAAGCGAGTTAAGCTGAAATGATCTTCGACTATTTTTAAGGCATTGTCAAAGCGGCTTTGACCTAATCCTGAAACAACATGAAATTTTTTATCGTATTGATACAACTCGGACTCATACAAGCGATAGAGTTTTATTCTATTTTGGGCATTTTCTCTTTGCGGATCATAGGTCCATGGGATATCCGGTTTACAAAGGAGGTGCAAATCGTATTTTCTTGATTTTATTTCATCGGTGATCCATTTATCACAGAAATCATATTTTTCTTTGGACCATATTTTAAGGGTGATCAGGTCTGTATCGAGGAATACAAATTCTTGATTGAAGTTTTGGAAAATCGTTTCTTCTTTTTGTATTTGCCCTTTGGCTATAGCCAATAAATCATCTTCCTGATAGGCTCTATCTAACTTATCGATGTACTCTCGAGCATACTCAAGTACGACAGGACATTTAAAATGCTTTGCTAGTTGGGTAGCCAATGTGGTTTTCCCACAGGACTCCGGCCCTGTAATGACGATTCGTTTCAATTTGTAGTATTTGACTCTCTTCTATATAATCGACAAAAAAGTAATTATATGCTCTATTTTTGTGGCATTAACAAAACCTTAAGGTAAAGCATTTAAACAAAGGAAGGTTAAAAACTTAGGAATAGAGGTATGCATGACATAGAACCATTTTACGGCTGGAGAGAACATTATATAGCTGCAGAGGATAGACAATCTCCCTTTTATGGCAAGGTTTACAATGAGTTTACCTTTACAAACAAGGTCTACAACTACTTCATCCACCCACAGTGGGATGACATCGGCACAGAATCAATGTTCGTCAAAGTCTTGTTTGTCGATTATATAGAGCAATTTTGCATCATAGAGCTCATCGGCGAATGGAACGATTGCCTACACAATGACATTATGTTTTTAAAACGGAATGTCATCGACAAATTAGTGGACCTAGAAATCTACAAATATGTTCTATGCTGTGATCATGTGTTAAATTTTCATAGCTCGGATGAGAGTTATTACGAAGAGTGGTATGATGATATCAAGGAAGAAGGTGGCTGGATCTGCTGTATAGATACGCTACAACATGTCAAAGTAGAATTTGAATCTCAAAACATTCAGTATTACATGAATTTTGGGGAACAGTATGACGACATAAACTGGAGAAAAATCAAACCAAAAAATATAATCATCGAAATAGAACGACGATTAAATTCTCAAACAAGAGCATTACATTAAAAGAAGCAATGACACATAAATCAGGTTTTGTAAACATTATCGGACATCCCAATATCGGGAAGTCTACATTGCTCAATGCGTTAATGGGAGAGAAATTTTCGATCATTACGAGTAAGCCACAAACTACTCGTCATCGGATTCAGGCGATCTATAATGATCCCGAGCATCAAGTGATTTTTTCTGATACTCCGGGTATCATCGAAGATCCGAGATATAAGATGCATGAATCGATGAATAAATTTGCTCAGTCTTCATTTAAAGATGCAGACATTATGCTGTTTATGACGGACATATTCGATGAATACGAGGAAGGTAATGCCACTATCGCTCGTCTTAAGTCTTCTAAATGCATCAAGTTTTTGGTCATTAATAAAATAGATCTCGGAGACCCAGAACGACTCAAAGTACTCACTGCCAAATGGCAAGAGAAAATAGAATTTGATGAAACCTTCCTCATTTCTGCCAAAGAAAAACATGGTACCAAGGAACTCTTGAATTCGATAAAGTCAAAACTCGAGGAAGGTCCAGAATACTACCCAAAGGACCAAATGTCGGATAAAAGCGTCCGATTCTTTATAGAGGAAAGGATTAGAGAGAAAGTCTTACAACAGTACAAAAAAGAGATCCCTTATTCTGTAGAGATACTGGTAGAAGAGTTCAAAGAAATTACTAAACGAGGAAAACCATTTGTAAATATCAGAGCGATTATCTTTGTGGCACGAAAATCTCAAAAATCGATCATTATTGGAAGAGAAGGTGCGGCAATAAAGAAGCTAGGAATCGCATCGAGAAGGGATATTGAGAATTTTTTAGAATGTCAGATCATGCTCGAGCTTTTTGTAAAAGTGAAAGAAGACTGGAGAAACAATGACAATTTTTTAAAACAATTTGGGTACCAAAATAAAAAGTAGATGGCTGATATAGTAGCAATAGTAGGAAGACCCAATGTAGGGAAATCAACCCTTTACAATCGTCTTATCGGAGAGCGACAAGCGATCATCGATAATATCAGTGGTGTAACTAGAGATCGTATCTATGGCTTTTCTAACTGGAATGGCCGAGAGTTTACCGTTGTCGATACGGGTGGTTTTGTACATGGCTCAGATGATATTTTTGAAGCAGCAATACGACGGCAGGTGCATATCGCCATCGATGAAGCCGATGTCATCATCTTTCTGACCGATGTCACGACTGGTATAACGGATATCGATGCCGAGATAGCAGATATGCTCCGTAAAACGGACAAAAAAGTCATCCTTGCTGTAAACAAGGTCGATAATGGAACGAGAGCTCTTGCGGCCAATGAATTTTGGTCATTGGGCTTTGACAATACACATTTTCTATCTTCCATGACAGGAAGTGGTTCTGGTGAGGTGCTCGATGCCGTAACCGATTTATTACCTCCTGAGATTCCCCCAGAAAATGAAGAATCTGAAATTCCAAGAATTGCAATTATAGGCCAACCGAACGTAGGGAAGTCATCGCTTACCAATGCCCTACTCGGTGAGGAACGTAATATTGTAACAGATGTAGCTGGTACCACTAGAGATAGTATACATACAAAGTATTCTAAGTTCGACAAAGAGTTTATGCTCATCGATACTGCGGGAATACGTAAAAAAGCCAAGGTCCATGAAGACCTGGAATTTTACTCAGTGATCCGAGCGATAAAGGCGATCGACGATGCCGATGTCTGTCTGCTCATGCTAGACGGACAAGATGGAATAACGAGTCAGGATATGTCTATCATCCAACTGGTACTGAGACGTAAAAAAGGCTTGGTTATATTATGTAACAAGTGGGATCTGGTAGAAAAAGAAACGAATACAGCCAAAGATTTTGAGGAAAGAATCAGGTTTAAGCTGCAGCCATTTGATGATGTTCCGATCATCTTTACTTCTGTGACAGAAAAGCAGAGAATATTTAAAGCCATCGAAGTAACGCTAGAAGTAGCCGAGAATAGAAGACAAAAAATTAAAACTTCTGAGCTCAATGTATTCCTTGAGGAGATCCTTAGAATCTTCCCGCCTCCTGCTCATAAAGGGAAGTTTATAAAAATAAAATACGTTACTCAGCTTCCTCTTTACTATCCTGCTTTTGCATTTTTCTGCAATGCTCCTAAATATGTAAAAGAGAGTTACCGTAACTATATCGAAAATAGCTTCAGAAAGAAATACAATTTTACTGGAGTGCCAATTAGTATATTTTTTAGAGAGAAATAATGGGATTTATAGAAACTGGATTTGATGGATTGTGGGTATACGAACCTCGAGTTTTTGCTGACGAAAGAGGATACTTTATGGAATCCTACAATGATCAAAACTGGAAAGCACAGGGTATAAATATCCAATGGGTACAAGACAATGAAGCAAAATCATCTTACGGTGTAGTCCGTGGACTTCATTTCCAAACTGGAGAGATGGCTCAGTCCAAACTCGTACGCGTAGTTACTGGCAAAGTACTGGATGTGGTTGTAGATATGAGAAAAGACTCGGACACCTATGGCAGAACATTTTCTGTACTGCTCAGTGGCGAAAATAAAAAGCAATTATTGGTCCCTAAAGGCTTTGCACATGGGTATGCTGTTTTAGAAGACGATACTGTATTTGCCTATAAATGCGATAACTTTTATAGCAAAGAACATGAAGGAGGTATAAACTTAGCCGATCCTAGTTTAGAAATCGATTGGTTGATACCGGCCGAGAAACGGATCATTTCTGAAAAAGATGTAGATCAGCCATTATTTAAGGCTTGGAAGTAGTTGACTGTTAGTCTCAAAGCAAATATCTTTTTTCAGCTTACAGATAAAAAACATCGCTCTCGTATTTTTATCACATGCAAAGAGGACAGATTACTTTTATGACAGCGGATATTCTTAAGTTTGATCTGGATAGATAAGAGCATGAACAAAAAAAACATAATCATAACTGGAGCTAGTGGACAACTAGGTAGTGAATTCCGTTTCCTGACGGAAGACATTTCTAATTATAGCTTTCATTTCTACACTAGAGCAGAGCTCGACATCACAGATCATGCAGCTCTCAAAAAAGTGTTTGCCGCAATCCAACCCGACTTCTTTATCAATTGTGCCGCTTATACGGCAGTAGACAAAGCCGAAACAGACAAAGAAAACTGCTATAAAATCAATGAGCACGCTGTCGATCTGATCGCTGGTTTGTGCAAAGAACACGATACATCTCTGATCCACTTTTCTAGCGACTATGTCTATCACATAGACACTGATATCCCTCTTAACGAAACGGATTCGACCCTTCCTCGAGGGGTTTATGCCCAGAGTAAATTGGCTGGAGAACAGGCCATCCTTAGATCTGATTGCAACTACCTCATATTCAGGACCTCATGGGTGTATTCTAGTTATGGCAACAATTTTATAAAGACCGTACTGAGACTTGCGGAAAATAGAGACGAGATGTCTGTAGTCGAAGATCAGATCGGTACCCTGACTTATGCTAGAGATTTGGCGGAAGCCGTACTAGAAATCATCGCACAAGACCT
>CALDEN010000295.1 GCA_937942405.1 uncultured Saprospiraceae bacterium | reverse complement strand
ATAATGGGATTCTTCCTTAGTTTAAAATTATTCTCGATTAACTGAGTACATAATTGTTGCACCCGCCTTATAAGTGTGTAAACGTATTTTACCCTGATGAACTGAGCTGGATCAATCGTTTGAATAAGTGTCAATGTATTAAACTTAGATACACAATATTTATGGAACCTATCCGAAGGAATAGTATCGGACTGTTGTCTAAATAAATTCAATTGGCTTCAAATAATGCGGGGGCAATGATGCTTTTTTAAGATTACCTGCAGTGATGTAATTAACTAGCAGAATATCGAATAAATCCAAATGCAAATGAATAAAGTACATTATATACTCTTTTTACTATTCATGGTTTTTGCCACTAAGGCAGTAAGTCAAGATGGGGATTATATTACGGTTAGGGATTTTGAATCATGGAGTTCTGTGGGTTTGAAATATAAAGTAAAACATAACTGGAGCTTCGGATTAGAAGAGCAATTGAGGCTGAGTAATAATTCATCTGAAGTAGATGCGTATTTAACGGAACTGAATACAAATTTTGGTTTAACGGATAATGTCTATGGAGCTATTGCATTTCGCTACATTCGAGAAAATGATACTGAAGGCAATGTTCAAGGTTATGAAAATCATATGCGTCTTCACTTTGACTTGGGATATACGTATCAAACAAATCGGTTAGAGATGGATTATAGACTTAGATGGCAGACCAAGAATGAGCTGGGAATATCAAGTGATGAGGGAGATTTTCCAAGTAATCATTTACGTTTTAAAGTGGGTTTAAAATACAATATCAAGAAATGGAAATTGGATCCAGAATTTTCCTCTGAGATATTTAGACATTATGAAACAGGAGAGATCACGGATTTTAACAAGTTTAGAATTACACTAGGGACAAAATATAAGATTAAAGGCTTTGGGAAAATAGGAGCTTTCTATAGAATGGAAAGAGAACTCAATGGGACCTATCCCAAAACAACCAATATAGTAGGACTGAAATATAGCTACACCATCAATAGTGATCAAAAAGGGTCAAAGAAGAAGAAAAAGAAGAAAGATGTTGACGAGGATCTGATATGGTATTAATCAATAAGAATATCTCAATTGACAAAACGTAAATTTATGAAAAGCATATATCTAGTATTGATCTTAGTCTTAACTCTTGTGTCATGCAAAGAAGAGATTTATATCGAATATGGAGAAGGGTTGGAAGATTGGACGACGGATACACATAGTGCTACTACGCCCATGTATGATCAGGTGTTCAATCAATCAGAGGTTAATCGAATAGACTTGGTGATAAGTACTGATAATTGGAATGCAATGCAAAGTGATCTGGCAGATGTTCAGACAACAAGTGGAGGTCCAGGAGCCGGAGGAGTTACTTTTTCAGAGCAGACTCCAAAATACGTGGAATGTCAATTCTTTTTTAATAACACTGAATGGTATCATGTAGGAGTTCGATACAAAGGGAATTCAAGTTTAAATGCCAACAGTAATAAACTACCATTGAGATTTCAGTTTGACGAATTTGATGATTTATATCCCGAGATTACTGGACAAAGTTTTTATGGGTTTAAGGAATTATCTATGGGGAGTAACTATAATGATGAGGCAGTTATGAGAGATAAATCAGCTTCTGATATATTTCGGGATTTCGGAGTTCCAGCATCACGAACTGCTTTTTATGAAATATGGATAGATAGAGGAGATGGGACTCCTCAGTATTTTGGTGTGTATACCATGAACGAAGTCGTTTTTGACACTTTCTTGTCTACGCATTTTGGAAGCAATTCAGGTAACTGTTACAAGCCTGATGGTGATGGAGCCATGTTCTCTATTTCGGGATTTGAATTATCAGATTTTGAATTAAAGAATAATGGTTCTTCAGATAAAGAGGAGATTACAGAAATGTATGATATTCTCCATTCCTCATTGCGTTTCTCGGATCCTACACAATGGAGAGCCGACTTAGAATCCGTTTTTGATGTAGATGGATTCCTAAAATATCTTGCGGTAAATAATACGATTCAAAATTGGGATACTTATGGAAATATGACACATAATTACTATTTGTATCACGATCCTTTAGATGGTTTACTAAAATGGATTATATGGGATAACAATGAAGCCTTCTCTAGTGGTACAGGTAATAGATCTGCGGTATCTTTAGGAATGTCTGAAGTGGGATCTGACTGGCCACTCATGAGTTATCTGATCAGTCAGCCAGAATATGAGGCAATCTATAAAGAGCATCTGAGTGGCTTTATTAATGGAACATTTAAATATAGTAGAATGGAAGCCGTTTATTCAAGTCAGGCGTCGTTGCTTTCTGAATCGGTTTCAGAAGAGGAGAGTGGCTATTCTTTTGTAAATGGGATCAATAATTTTAATTCAGCGGTCAATAGCTTGAAAGCTCATTGTCAGTCTAGGATTAATGCTGTAAATGATTACTTGTGATTTTTTATCCTAAAAATGCATCGCTAGTACCCTTATTTTAAGAGCTATCTAGAAAAATCAGTTTAATAACTATGGACGACATAGCATTAAAAGATTATTCGTCTTTATTTATATTCTACATAAAAAACCCAACCATCCTACAGAAGGAATAGTATATTGTTCTAGACAAAGATATGAGCTCTCACAAAACAAAAATTTCGGATGCGTTGCTTAGGCAAGAATTACATAGATTTCAGTCTATTTCATTGGAAGAAATGGATAAGGTAAAGTTGATGGATCGGATAGAGACAAAATTTGTTTTATCTGTCAAGCAATTGCCTTTAATTTTTGATCAGATCAAGGACGATTATAAGGTAGTACGGATAGATGATCATGCAATGGCAGCCTATAAAACAGTCTATTATGATACCGATGATTTGTATTTTTATAATGAGCATCACAGAAAAAGAAAAAATAGATATAAGGTTCGATTCAGAAACTACGTAGATTCTAATATTACATTTTTAGAAGTCAAGCACAAGAAAAATGGACGGATCGACAAACAACGTATTGCGGTAGAGAACGAACAATTTATCCTCGATACAGAAGGAGAATCTTTTTTGAAAAGTGCGGATATTGATAAAGATGATTTAAAGGTGAAATTGAGTAATACGTATCAGAGAATTACCTTGGTTTCAAATCATTCTGTAGAACGAGTGACCTTTGACTTCAGTATTAAATTCCAATACAAAGACACTCAGTCTGAGCTGGATAACATAGTCATCGTAGAACTTAAGCAGCCTGTACTGTCTAGAGAGACTTCCATTTTTAAAGTATTGAGAGACCTCCAAATAAAGCCGTACAGTGTAAGTAAGTACTGTATCGGAATATTAAAAACACATGGAATCGATAATGTAAAGTACAATCGATTTAAAAAGAAACTGATTAGATTAAATAAAATTAGCTAAAATGGATATAACCTGGTTTGATGAAGATGTTTATAGATTACTGATGCGATTAGCGATCAACTTGTTTTTTATAACCATAATCGTTCGCTATTTCTATTATAAAATAACTAAACGGAAGGATTACTTATTTACATACTATTTGATGAGTTTCATCATTTTCTTTATTTGTTATTCATTGAAGAAATTAGATATTGATACAGGGATGGGTTTAGGGCTTTTTGCCATATTCAGTATCATTCGATATCGGACAAATCAAATAGAGATTAAGGAAATGACCTATCTCTTTATCGTCATCGGTTTGAGTGTAGTCAATGCACTCGCTTCTGATAACATCTCTATGACAGAGCTAGGGATTATCAATTTCTTTATGCTAGGGATGACTTATTGCTTAGAGTTTGTATGGTTGTTAAAACATGAAACTCGGAAAACCATTTTGTTTGAAAACATCAAACTCATCGACATTTCAAAAGGTGAGGAGCTTAAAAAAGAATTGGAAAAGAGAACCGGTTTGATCATAAATCGAGTAGAAATAGGAAAGATAAATTACCTGGATGATACGGCTCAGATCAGAATATTTTACTTCGATGACGAGCAAGGGTTTTCAGATTACAATGAGCAGTCCGATTAGATTGCTCATTGGTACTAACAGCTGCTTTTAATTGCTGATTTTTTTGATGCAATCTATTTATTCACGGCTCTCAAATAATTGGATTAATTTGGGAAATTGGTTCTACCTTCAAGGGGAAATCAAGGAAAATGGACAAGAATCACGAGGAGCAGAAAGAGTTTGATCAATTTGAAAAGTTAATTACTGGCCTGATCGCTAACAATTATGGCACTTGTGATGATTTTACAAGTAAGCGTGTTTCTAATGGATTACGAAACAACATAGGTCAATATACGGAACAAGGCGAAATGCATCAATCAGGGATAGGGAATAAAGAGGATTTTAAAAAGAACATCTTATTCAGAGGGGACAAAATAAAGTGGCTGATCGATAATAGTGAAGATGAATTTGAAGCTATAATTCAAAAGAAATTTGGGAATTTTATTCAACACTTAAATTCAACCTGCTATACGGCCATTAATCAATTTGAATCTCATTATGCCTCATATGAGCCCAAGAGCTGTTACAAAAGACACCTCGATCAATTCAAAAATAACAATGATAGAAAATACTCTATTATTTTATACTTGAATCAAAATTGGAAAAAAGAGGACGGTGGAGTATTGTCTCTGTATCCAGAAAATGCTGAACAGATAGATATCGCTCCAGTCGAAGGTCGTATCGTGTTTTTCAGAAGTGATGAAATGGAACATGAGGTTCATCCCTCATTTACGAGAACTCGAGAAAGTATTGCGGGCTGGATGAAGATTAAAAATTAGTAATTCAATACATCTGAAACTTGAGTTGGGGAATCTGTTCTGTTTATGATTTGTAAACAGAAATAAATCCTTTTCACTTTTTGGAATCAAATTTTTCTTTGACGCTCTATAATTTTGAGACCGAAAAGAAATTTATGTTCATGAAATCTTCAGTATACAAATGGTCTCTATTCTTTCTAATCTTATTTGGGGCAGCAGGTATAAAAGCACAAGACTTTAAAATCGGAATCAAGTTTCAGAAGACGCATTCGCTTTATTGGGAAAATGGGGTATCTGCTCAGTACTCTTTTGTTAAAATAAGACCAGGACAATTATATGTAGGCTTAGACATCCTTAGTTCTAGATTGGGTTCAGCATTGGGGACTAATGCACTCAAGCAGAACACTTATCTCGGGTCGCTGAGTTATTATTTTAGAAAGAATAAGGCATTTAAAATCATCACCAAAGTAAACGCAGGATTCTTTAAAGTAGATCTAGGCAATGAGTTATTTAATGAGCTGCCAGATACTGCACTATTGTTGTCACCTGAATTGGGATTGGTGTATGACTTCAAACATAAACCACTATCTCTAAATCTAGGAGCTGGTCTTAATGTCAATACTAAAACAGAAGGGGAGTCTCCGGGTACCTTACAGCCTCTATTCTACAACCTCACTATGTTTTATAAATTCAACAACATCTAACAATGAAAAATCCAATAATAAAAATATTCGCTCTTTTTTGCTTAGGACTATTAATCATAGGTTGTGATAAGAGTCCACCTATAGAAGATCATATGCTAGACGGTGATATTGTATTCGATCCTTCGATAAATAATCCGGAAGAGTTTTTGGCTTCAGCCAAATATCCCAATCCGACATCTGAAGATTTAGATAGGCATGTAATGATTGCAGTGCATGGCTTTACAGCGAGTACTTTTGAGTGGAGTGAGTTTAATGAGTGGTCGGCAGATTCTACTTATCGTTTATCGCTGGTATTGCTTGGTGGTCATGGAACGAGTTATGATGATTTTAAAGCATCTACATGGAGTGACTGGGCAGAGTCTATAAAACTTGAATACGAAACCTTGGAATCCATGGGCTATAAGAAAATCAGTTTGGTTGGATCTTCTACAGGAGCTACTTTGTTAGTGGAGCTAGTCAGGTCTGGCTACTTCGATGCTAGAACCAGTCCACAAAATATATTTTTGATTGACCCCATAGTGGTAGCATCATCTAAGTTGCAGTCTATAGCTGGAATCTTAGGCCCTATGCTCGTATATGTAGGAAGTGATAACTCTGTAGAGAAGGATGAATACTATTATCACTTTAAACCACAGGAAACAGTTAGTGAGCTAAATGATCTTATGAAAACGGTCAGAAAAGGTTTAGAAGACGGCTTGACATTACCTGCCGATACCTATATGAAAGTGTTTCATTCTAAACATGATCCGACGGCTAATTCCCTAAGCAGCGTGATGATACATGCGGGCTTAAAAAATAGTGCTGGCAGTGATATTGATGTTCAGATTATGGATTCTGACATACACGTGTTTACGCGATTAGCGATAAGAGATTCGGTAAGTGCATTGAATATAGAAAACCAAGAGGATGCCTTCCGGCAAATGGCAAATCGGTTAAATTAAATCAATCCGATAAAATAATCATTCATTTATGGCCTTAAGGGTCCAGTATATTTTAAGCATGGTATGCCATCGGGAATATCGCACTTCTTATTGCGTATAAGGTTTAAGTCATTAATTGCACTATCGATTACGGTGAACTGAATCAGACCTTTGCTGAACCAATCTTCAAGGCATTTCTGATCATAGATCTCGATATACTTTTGATCAGTAATGGCGTTTAAGTTTACGAGACTGGATTGTGTTTTTGAGATGATCACATATTCGCCTGAAGGCAATGTAAAGTTAAATTCGCCTTTATCATTTGTAGTTGTAGAGTCTATTGCCGATGCATTTGGGTCATTGGCCGTTCCTTGCTTAAGATAAAGGGTGTACTCTTTTAACGGCTTCGGTATTTTGAAATTATCCAACATCTGTTGAGATGGTTGGGCACCTCCGCAATATCTTGATATTTGCTCTAGCTTGCCGGAGATCAAATGTTGTTTAGTAAGATTTTGCTTGGGATGTTTAAGCTTTTTTTGAGTTGAACAAGCACATATCATCACAGTTAATATTAATAGGAATCTCATGAATATCTGTTCTGCTTTTACCGATTAGATTTAAATCCAAAGTTACACTTGTATGCTTCATAATGCTCAAGTGTAAAGAAATTATATCCGTCTTTAAATCTAACTTAAGAAATACATAAAAAAAGAGGCCTTCCTAATTAAAGGAAGGCCTCTGGCATTATTATATTAATTTCTAAATCGACTAGTCGATAACAGAAAGCTTTTTAATTGCTTAGATGGATTAATATATCAACAAAGGCTTAGTCCCTATGCCTTAAACATTAAACCTGAAGTGCATGACATCGCCATCTAATACGACATATTCCTTTCCTTCGATATTGAGTTTACCAGCATCTTTACAG
>CALDEN010000294.1 GCA_937942405.1 uncultured Saprospiraceae bacterium | reverse complement strand
CTTCCTATTTTTATGGGACTAGTGCGGCCATAGACATATCCATCTTTAGCACCGCTGAGATGATTGGCATTTATTTCTACTCCTACCGCTGTTTTAAGGGTGAGGTCTTCGATGCATAGTATGGATGCCACACTGCCTAAGGTTTCAGCAAGGACAACTGATGCACCCCCATGTAATCGTCCCATCGGTTGTTTTGTTTTTTCGTTTACCGGCATACGAGCGATAAGGTAATCATCGCCCACTTCGGTAAATTCTATTCCGAGATGCTTGGGCATATTAGCGGTTCCTATGCCGTTTAATCCTTCAACAGTTACTCCTTTTTGTTTCCATATCATAATCTATAAATTCTATTTTTGTGGTATGAAAATTTATCATAATCCTCGATGCCGTAAAAGTAGAGAAACCTTATCTCTATTAGTAGAAAACGGAGTCAATCCAGAAATTATCCTCTATCTCGATCATAGCCCTTCTAAAAAGGATCTGAAAAAGATACTACTCATGTTAGATATAAAGGCAGAAGAGCTGATCAGGAAAGGAGAGGCGATTTATAAAGAACATTATAAAGGGCAAGAGCTTTCAGAGACTAAGTGGATCGAGGCCATGATTAAGTATCCAAAACTGATCGAAAGACCCATAGTGATCCACGGAAACAAAGCCGTCATAGGTAGACCTCCTGAAAACGTACTAAGCTTGCTGGATTAAGTTATTTAGATACTTGCTTATTTCTGCTCTAGCATCTGGATGGAAGCTTTGCCATTGTGGATCTCGTCTAAACCAGGTCAGTTGTCGCTTAGCATATCTGCGAGAATTTCTTTTTATAAGCTCGATGGCTGTCTTTAAATCAGTATGTCCATCTAGATGACTAAACAGTTCTTGATACCCGACAGTCTGTAATGATTTTAGAGTCTTATGCTCGATGAGTGATTGTACTTCATTGAGTAATCCTTTCTCCATCATTTGATCTACTCTCAGATTGATTCTATCGTAGAGTTTTTGCCTATCACGATTAAGTAAGATCTTGATGGGAGTAAAGTTTCGTTTCTTTTCAGGTCTATTTAGGAAGTCTGAAAATTTCTTTCCCGTCTGTCGGATAATCGATAGTGCTCTGATCACCCGTCTAGAGTTCTGCTTATCTACTAGCTCGTAATATTCCGGATCACGTTCTTTTAGATTTTGGCTTAAAGCCAATAAACCATTACGTTGTAACTCATCTTCAAGCTCGTCAATAATATCTTGCTCGACATCTGGAAAATCATCCAATCCTTGAGTAATGGCCTGTATATAAAGACCCGTACCACCGGTCAGTATCAGTACCTTATGTTGCATAAATAACTCCTCGAGCAATGCGATGGCTTGTTTTTCATACTTCCCAGCAGAGTACGGCTCATGGATACTTACATGGTCGATAAAGTGATGTGGGATGCCTTTTTGTTCGGATTGAGTAACCTTGGCAGTACCGATATTGAGCTCTTTGTAGATCTGTCGACTATCACAGGATAGGATAGGACAGTTGTATTTTAAGGCCAAATCGATGGTTACATCAGTTTTTCCTACCGCGGTAGGGCCAGAAACGATAATTAAATATTTATGATCTATGGACATTGTGTCTCTTCTATATACCTTTAAGGCATCCGAAGTCAAAAATAATGTTCTATAAAGTTCATAGAGTAGTAGTTGGAATAATAATGCGAATTTTCTTTAGGAAAATTTATATCGATGGTTTAGAAAACTTGCCTCGTGATAAGCCGATGTTCCTCGTAAGTAATCACCCCAATGGTTTTTGGGAACCCTGCGTATATGCCTGTACATTCCCTTTTCAGTTGCATTTTTTAGTAAGAGGCGATTTATTTAAGAAAAAGGCATTCTCATGGTTTCTGTATAATACAAATCAGATTCCGATATTCAGATTTAGAGACGGGTTTAAAAACCTTAGGGAAAATGCAGGTTCGAGATCGGTAATCACACAGAAGCTACAGCAAAATGCCCGGATCATGGTATTCGGAGAGGGGAGTTCCGATACCGTAAAATATTTAAGACCACTCCAGAAAGGGATGGCTCGTATGGCCTATGATGCGTATCAGGAAAATTCAGACTTGGATATCAAAGTGGTGCCACTAGGAATCACATTTAACGAGCCAGATGGATTCCGTAAAAACGTAATGATCAAAATCGGCGAGGCCATAAATTTTAATGATTACTTACCCCAATTTGAAGAAAACGAAGGTCTCGCAAAGAAAAAAATCACTCAAGATACCTATGAGGCAATAAAACCATTACTGCTCAATGTATATCCAGAAATAGAAGATTTATACGAAGTTGCAGCACCTATAGTACGTACAGAGCTCGGTGAGCAGTGGATGCCTATAGTAGAAAAATCAACGAAAAATTTCGATGCAGAAGTACAACTCGTAAAACAGCTAAATGAGCATGTCGCCAAAGAAGAAATAGAAAAATATGGCCAATGTCTCACTGAGATGAACACTCAGGATAAGTATGTCGGTGGTAAGAAATCGATACTAGTATCCTTTATACTGGGGATAATTATGATTCCTTTTGCCATGTTAGGTTTTGTATTGAATTGGTTTCCCTCAGGGATTACTTTTTTAATGGCCGCATATGTTATACCTCGTAATAAGTTTTATGGATCCTTATC
>CALDEN010000293.1 GCA_937942405.1 uncultured Saprospiraceae bacterium | reverse complement strand
CTTAATGTTTTCAGCTACTGCATCTTCTTGAGTCACATCAAAATGACAAAATTCTGCCTTGATTCCATCTGCTACTAATTCCGCCACTCTCTGAGGTCCTTCTTCTTGATTGATACCGTTTACTACTACAGTAAAGCCATCATGACCTAATCTTTTTGCCACAGCCAATCCGATACCACTGGTTGCACCTGTTACGATTGCTATTTTTCCTTCGTTCATTTTTATATAAATTTTAAAATATAATTCTAATTAAATAATTGGTTTAACTCGTTCTACTTTAGGGATCAATACCCATACAGCAAATAATGCCAGTACAGTTAGTCCTGCTCCTACTAAAAATGCTGGAGCATAATTTTCTCCTTTGGTAAGAAAAGGAACAAAAATCGTAAATCCAAAAACGGCCAATTTTGCGGCCATCCCCGCCATTCCGGACAAAGTTCCTACTGTATCTTTATTAAATAAATCACTCGGCAAGGTCTGTACATTACCAATCGATGTTTGAAATCCAAATAATATTACAGCCATTATAATTACTGCCGCAGACGGAGAATCCATTGTAACTCCTACCAGTTCTAACACTACGTTAATAACTGAGGCAAAAGATGCTGGATTGATTAATAAAAAGAAAGAGGGCAACATGATTAAACATCCAATCGTAATTACTCTTTTTCTCGTCTTATTTACATCCCATCCAGATTCTATTTTTCTTTGTGCTAGCAGACCTCCATACCATGCACCTAGCATCGCTCCTACATAAGGTACCCATCCGTATATACCTATCGTTTTTACATCCATTCCATATACACCATTCAGATATATCGGAATCCACACTACAAACAACCACCATATAGGATCGATCGCTGCTGAAGCAATTATAACTCCCCAACTCTCTTTATGTTTTACAAGTTGAGCAGTTGTCGGATTATACCCGTCACTCGTATTTTCCTCATCCTCATCTACTTCGACGATCTGACCACTCAGAATATACTCACGTTCTGCTTCTGAAATATTAGGGTGATATTTAGGTGGTGCCTTTACAATTAAAAACCATGGTATCAACCATAGTAATCCCACTAGACCTATCACTATAAAAATCATGGGCCAGCTAAAATATACCGTCATAAATGCAATCATCGGAATAGCGATAATCCCACCGATCGCAGCACCAGAATTAAATAATCCTTGTGCAAATGCTCGCTCATGAGTCGGAAACCACTCTGCATTTCCTTTTGCAGCACCTGGCCAAGCTCCAGCTTCAGCGACACCTAAAATAGATCTATATATCGCAAAAGTCCATGCACCACTTGCAAAAGCATGCAGTGCTGTAGCTATAGACCATACACCGATAGACAATGCAAAACCTAATCTAGTTCCTACCCAGTCGAATATCTTACCGAATAAAAATTGTCCTCCTGCATAAAAAAAGATAAAACTACCTGTGATCCAACCATAAATCTCTTTTCTGGAATCACTATCCCTATCAGGATACATATCAGCAGCTATATCTGGCCATAATACACCCAGTGCTTGACGATCGATATAGTTAATTACAGTCGCAAGAGCTATAAGACCTACAACCCACCATCGTAATCCACCTACTTTCTTTCTTATTTGATCGGCCATGTCTTTATATCTAATTGTTCGTGACCGAGAAAATCCTCTCTTGCTGGGCTAAATACATCTATCAATATTCCCGGCTTTGTGCAGGTACATCCGTGCATCTCGTGAGGTGGAATATAGTAGGAATCTCCCTCCTTAATAATCCGTACATCATCACCGATCGTCATCTTAAACTCACCACTAGCTACATAGGTAACTTGTGAGTGGTAATGCTTATGCATCGTACCTACTGCACCTGTGTCAAATCTAGCTTTAACAAGCATGATCTTTCCGTCATAACCCATTACTTGCCTATCAAGGCCTTCTGCTACTGGTTCCCAAGGTGTCTCGGCATCTATCCAATATGCTTTAGTTGCCTTAATACTATCATGAAGTGTGCTCATTTTAAATTTTAGTTTTTATTAATTGATATGGACCTTTCCATTTTATTTTCTCACTATCTATTTTAAGCTTATGTTGCTTATTTAAGTCATTTTCTTTATTGGCTATAGCCAAAATCCAACTACTGCCTGTCGTATGTTCTATACGCACTACCGTATAATCACAATCGTCTTTGAGTATAGTCACTTCCTTAACATGCGAAAATGGATTATCCGGAATCTCAGATACACGATCATACTTACCATGTGACTCTATAACACTTACAAAACTAGTCGTCTCGCTAGCCTTACGTCGCTGTATAAAAACAGGATCACTACGTAAATTAAAGTTGGGATCATTAGCACCTAATCTGCCGAATATAAACTCGTCATCTACTTTATTTACGGTCGTGATGGTGTAAAACTTATTATTCCCCATCCATGTCATCCTCGCATTATTGTCCGTAGCCTTACCCTGTGCTTCTTTCCAGATATGCTCATATCCATTTTTAAGTCCGATGGTTGATTGCTCAGTCAGGT
>CALDEN010000292.1 GCA_937942405.1 uncultured Saprospiraceae bacterium | reverse complement strand
TTTTAATTTGTGCAAGTTTTAGTTCAGCTTCTTTGATGATTTCAGGATCTTCATTGAAATTTTCTATGACCGCTTCAGTAGCTGCTCTAGCATTAAATAGATCACTTTTAGCCAGATAGATGTCTGATAAGAGCAGTAAACTTTTAGCGATCCAGTAAGGGTAGTTACTGCTTACACTATTGGTGGATTTACATTGTTGTTCGGCTTGCTCTAGTTGATTAGTGGTGTAAAATAATTCTGAAAGTAGATAGCTAGACTCCGCAGCCAATGATCCACTATTATTGCGGATGACATAGTTGAAAGCTTCTACGGCTTGAGTAGTTTTCTGGGTAGCCGCAGAGTGTTTTCCGATTACAAATGAAGCGGCTACTTTATCCTCAACATTGGACAGTGTATTTTGAAGGAGGACAGAGGCAAGGGTATTTGCTTCTTCTAAACGATCAGACTTGTATGCACTCTGCATTGCATTAAGTTCTGCCTGATGCTTTAGTTGAGGATCTGAACTGAAGTTTATAAGAGCCGTGCTATAGGTGTACGCTTTGGTATAGTCTTGCAGTTCATTGAGGCTTATGACACTGGCTTTCTGGAGACTGGTTTCGTAATAAGAACTTACTCCTTTGTCGATAACGACTTCATAGTCAGGCAGAGCCTTTTGATAGTTTTTAGAGAAGGTCTCACTTTCTGCTCTGTTAAAGTAGGCAGGGATTATATAGATGCCTTTGGGGTGTGTAGTGATGTAATCTGTAAAACTTCTAGTAGCCTTTACGTATTCTCCATTTTCAAATTGTATTTCTGCGATCCTATAATTGAGAGAGTCCCTAGAACCTTCTTTGATTTCGTAATTAGGTAGATTGTCTAAGTAATCGAGATATTCTTTTGACTGACCTAGGTTGTTTATATAGATTTCTTCGATCGAGGCTAGAGCTTCTGTGCTTTCTTTTCCGGTAGGATTGTTGGCCATTACTTTTTTGTAGTACTTTATCGCACTCTTTAGATCGCCTTGATTATAACTGGATAGTCCTAATTTTAGGAGGGCTTGATTGATCAGTACAGATCTATCTTGGAAGTTGAGGATCAGTTGTTCGTATGCTTCAAAAGCTTCAGCGTTATTGCCTAGAAGGGTATAGCTATCACCTAGTTCTAAGTAAGCATCATCGACATATTCACTATCTGGATATTTTTTTAATAGTTCGTCTAAGACGATTATTTTTTCGTAGGTCTTGCCCTCAAGTCCTTCGATAATGGCGTTTTGGTAATGAGCATACGCAGCAGTTATAGGGTCTTTGCTCTGAGCGGTCTGGTAGTAGTAGCGAGCCTTGCTATATCTGTTAAGCCCAAAGAGACAGTCGCCTGAACGTATAGTAGCATCCGTTAAGTGCGGTTCTTTTAGATCAGCCTTAATTGATTTTTCAAAAAAAGCGAGAGCCCTTTCATAGTCATCTTTCTTTAAGAAATTATAGGCTTGGTAATAATTTGCTTTACTCGGCTGGCAGTCAGGAGGTAGTGCGTTTTTGTTGGGCTTATTGTCGAAGTATAGGTCAAATCCTTTTTTACTTTTTGACAGATCACCTTTCTCTTGATAGATTAATGACTCCCAGAACAGTGATTGAGCTTTGAAGTCTGGACTTATAGGACTTTTTAGTGATTTTTTTATTTGGCTTAAAGCCAAATCCAAGTCTCCTTCCTGATACGATTGTAGGGCAGAAGATAGAGTGACCACTTGATAGGCCGATTTAAGTTCGAGTGATTTGTTAGAAATGTTTTCTAATGCTGCGATGCTTCTGTCGTAATCATTGGTACGTAGAAACAGTTGAGAGAGTATAGACTGGGACTCATTATAAAATTTTGAACCTTCTTTAAAAAAGCTCAATGTATTTATGGCATCGGTATCATATCCTTCTTGGGCAGACAGTTTTCCAAAGTTAAAGTGTGCTTCTTCTTGAATGCTTGCGTTAAAATTACTTCTAGCTACTTTCTTGAATGCAGATCGTGCAGATACCTTATCGTCTAAGTTTAAGTAACAGTCCGCAAGGTAGTAATTGGATAATTGACCTAAGTCGGTGTCTAGCTGATTGAGCTCCTTAAAGTTTTCTGCAGCTTTTTGCCACTGTTTATTTTGATACTGAGTATATGCGAGCTGATAAAATTCTTCTTTGGTCAGTTTATCCGTTGTAGACTCATAATATTCGAGGTGTTCGAGTGCTTTTTGGAAATTGCCTTTTTTGTAGTAGGCTTGTCCGATGAGGAGACGTATGCGATTGATGTTTTTTAATTTATCGTTGGTTGATTTTGGCTCTGCATAGCTTATGAGTTGATCGAGTTCATCTTTGGCAAAGTGGATCTGAGTGATGTAATAAGGTACATACTGCTGATACTGTGGAGATTTTTCTACTCGTCTAAATGATTTTATGGCTGCAGAGTAGTCTTTTTCGAAATAGCTACACATGCCATCGTAGTAGTTAATATTGTAAAAATAGGGGCCTTTATTCATCAGGCTAGGGCCAAAATAACGTTTGGCTTTTGCAAAATCCTTTTTTACAAAATGGGCATATCCTAGTTTATAATTAACTTCTTCTTGGAACTGGGGATCAGTAACTCTGCTAAAGTGCTCTATGCTTTTGTCGTATTGCTTATTGGCAAAATAATATTGACCTAAGTCAAAATATCCGTCAGCTGTCTCCTGTGATGGATGATACTTAATCAGTGTTTCTTGAAGTGCCAGATCTGCATTTTCGATATTCATTTGTAACGCTGCTCTCGCCCCCAAGATTTCTGCCTTGGCAAGTGTAGAGGATGATTGATGGAGCGGTAATTTATTGATCCTGTCGATAAGCTGTAAGCATAGACCGAGTTCATTATGAGCATACAATTCCTCGGCCTTTTTTAAAAGAACCATCGATTCGTCAAATTGTATGGTCTCCTGACCAGTGAGATAGGCACTGTGTAGTAACAGTAAAATTGTTAAATAACTGTATAGATTTTTAAACATCCTTAGTTTTATAATACACTATAAAAATGCAACGAATAAACATATAATCAAAAATTAGATATGTAATTCTTTAATAGTCTTCCATTTTGGATTGGCTTTTGTACCTTTTTATCCTTGTATAAAGTCTAAATGTTAGTGAAAGCCCTTCATATATTAAGCTTCATATTTCTAACTCTCCAGTTAGTCGCTAGTAATCCCGTCTATAAACGTTATCAAGTAGAGGATGGATTGCCCAGTTCGTTGATTTATGATGTGATTCAGGATGATTTAGGTTTAATATGGATTGCAACTGATAAGGGGGTATCTAGATTCGATGGCCAGAATTTTACCAATTACACCGTAAAAGATGGTTTACCACATAATGATGTTTTTGGGTTTGTAAAGGATGATTCGGGACGTATCTGGCTTAATACGCTAGATGTGGTATGTTATATCGAGGATAATGTATTTAAAACCTTAGATTCTGTGGGTAACCTAGGTCTACATTATCATTATTTTGGGAAAAATGGGGCTCATTTTCTTCAATCTAAAAATGATCGAATAAATTATTTCTTTGAATCTCCAGATCGATTGAGAGAAATGGGAAACTCTCTAGTTAGATATTTAATATATGAAGATAGCCTTAACTACGAAAGCTTTACCTTAAATAGTAGCGAAGTGGTAGAAAAACCATCTAATGTATTTCAGGTAAAAGAAGGAGTGGAATCTGTACTCAAGCTGCAAGATGATAATATTTACGCAAAGTATTTTGGTTCTTCTTGGTTCGGTGATACTCATTTTTGGACTTTTCCTATGGGGATAGAGTTTCTTGAAAAAGGAGTATTGGCTCATTATAATTTAGAGCAACTGGGTTTTAATAAAAAGATTGAGAAATCATTTTTTGTACGTAACGGAGTTTTTCTGAAAAATACAGAAAAAGTAATTTTTGTCAACAATGAGGGTAAAGTCAAACAAGGCCTAAATCTTTTTTATGACTTAGAAATAAATAAAATATTTTTTGATCGAGAAGGTAATTATTGGTTAAGTTCCAATGATGGACTTTACTTTTTGTCCAGTTTAAGTGCAGACAGTGAATCTTTCTATTTAGGACCTCAAGAAAAACAAAGCAAACAAAAAGCAACGAAAATAATAAAGGATGTTGAGGGTAATATACTTGTTGCAACCTATGAAGGCAATATTTACAAATACAATGATGGAAATTTAGATCTCATTATAGAAACTGGTCTTGAAGGATGCAGAGATATGATTCAGGACGGATACGGGAAATTATGGGTAGCTACAGATCAATTTGGCTGTTTTAGATTGGAAAATTTGGATTTATTGAATTCGGAGAAATATACGTATCGTTTAAATAGCATTTTATCAGGAAGGACTGAATCACTCAAAGCCATATTCAGAGCAACTGTCAAGGCGTTGAAAATGGGGCCAGATAATAGATTGTATATAGCGAGTGCGGATGGTGTTACTCAAATAGAATTTAAGGAAGATCATTTTGTGATTAATAAATTGGATAGTACTAGATCTTATTCTATTACCCAAGATTTGTTTGGTTATGTATGGATAGGAAGGACTTCTGGCATTAGTAGATATAAAGATGGAAGTTTAATAGACCTTGGGCCTAATCATCCAGTCAGTACACTTACCGTGACGGATTTAGAAGTGGATTCAGATAATGGCCTGTGGATCGGATCTGATGGTTATGGTTTATTCCATGATAAAGAATCTATACTTTGTGCCATCGATGAATTAGATGGGTATATTATTAAATCCTTAGTCATCAAGGATAATGTGGTTTGGGCGGCTACGAACAAAGGTGTGGTAAGTGTTCGTTCTTTATCGGCTAATGCCGATGATTGCAATTATGAAATTAAAAGCTACTCTCTAGCACATGGATTGGCCTCTGACGAAGTAAATGACGTCTTCATTGATGATGGATTTATTTATGCAGCTACTAAAAACGGAGTTTCTAAAATCCCTATTCAACGTTCGGCAAATCGTGATAAGACTACCCAAAGCAACTATAGATCCCCGCTTATAATACAATCTGTAGAAATAGATAATATTGCTCAGATTATACAACCATCCTATGATCTAAATCATGACCAGAATAATATACGTATCGAATTTGCTGCTCTTTCATATCAGAGTCTAGGTAAAATAAATTATCAATTTCAGATGACCGGTATCGATACCTCATGGTACACAACATCTGACGGTTTTAAGGAATATCAGGCTCTACAACCTGGGAATTATACATTTCGGCTTAAAGCCAATGACGTACAAGGAAATGCACTTGCCAATTCTGAAATTCTACGGTTTAATATATCTAAACCATGGTGGAATCAATGGTGGTTTATAGTAGGATGTATTTGTGTAACATTGCTGATGATGTTTTTGTATGTTCAGTTTAGGATAAGTAAAACTCAAAATAAGGCACAGAAAGAGGCTGCAATTAATCAAAGGTTTGCAGAGTTAGAGATGCAGGCGATCAGGAGTCAGATGAATCCCCATTTTTTGTTTAATGCACTGCACTCTATACAAGATTATATTTTTAATAACGATAGCAGAGAGGCCAATAGATATATAAGTTCTTTTGCCAATCTGATGCGTAAAATATTAGATGCGTCCAAAGAAAAGTATATCTATATATATCAAGAGTTAGATATGCTCAATTTGTACTTGGAATTGGAAAAGTTGCGATTTAATGAAAAGTTCAATTACGCGATTAAGGTAGATGAAAAGATAGATAAAAATACCTGTGAAATTCCGACGATGATTATCCAGCCCTTTGTCGAAAATGCAATTAACCATGGGCTGATGCATCGACCAGAGTCAGGAATGCTAAATATCGAAATACGAAAAACCCCAATCGGAATACGTATAAACATAGAAGACAACGGGATCGGACTAGAAAATGCCCGAAAATTTAAAGAGACTTATCGGCTAGATCATGAGTCTAAAGGTATGTCAATGATAAATGATCGATTAGAATTGATGAATGAGATGTATGATGCAAGAATCATATTGACGATAAAAGAAAAGAATCCAGAGGATAAAAAATATCCAGGAACAATCATTACACTCGAATTACCAATACACGAATAATGAATGAAAAAGAAATAAAAGCGATAATCATCGATGATGAGGCCAAGAGTCGGAATACCATTAAAGCGATAATAAATAAATATGCCGATAACACCGAGATTATAGCAGAGGCAGAATCGGCCAAAGTGGCTATTAAATTAATCGAAAAATTACAGCCTAATCTATTGTTACTCGATATCAATATGCCTTACGAATCGGGGTTCGATCTACTAAAGCAATTGCCTAAAAGAAAATACCATGTCATTTTTATAACGGCTTACGAAGGATTTGCATTAAGAGCTATAAAATTTCATGCCTTTAATTATATACTGAAGCCAGTCAATATTGACGAGCTCCTGAACTCTTTAAATGAACTAGAAAAGATAATCCATACACAGAATGACTATGATCAATTAAAAGAGCTGATAGCGGATCTAAATGAACCCAAAGTTGAAAAACATAAGATAGCCATTCCAGCAAAAGAGGGGAGAGAGTATATTCAGATATCAGACATCATAAGACTAGAAGCAGATGGAAGTGCGACATGGTTATTTCTAAGTGATGGCCGTAAAATTATTTCTTCCAAGAACCTCGGGGAATACGAAAAATTATTGCCTTCAGAAGAAGAGGCTACGGAGCACTTCTTTTTAAGAATTCATCACGGAGATATCATCAATTTCAGTTACATCCATAAACTGAACAAACAAGATAATTGCTTTGAGCTCAATGATGGAACGATAAAAAACATAGCTCAGCGAAAAAGATCTACGACCATGAAAATCCTTAAAAAGCGGAACTTGATTTAAAATAATAATCACTTATTTGGTCTGTCGATCAGTTATCAAGAAATCCAACATCTTAAACTGAAGTGTTCGATATTTACATAACGAAATTACAGACACCCGCCTTTTACCTACTTCCTATCCTTCTTTCTTAAATTCTAA
>CALDEN010000291.1 GCA_937942405.1 uncultured Saprospiraceae bacterium | reverse complement strand
ACGTACATTATCGTAACCTTTACTCCGCATTACATTAGACCATTCCAGAATATCTGGACTTGTAAGTATCGCATGGTTACTCAACCATAAGTCTAGGTCTCCATCATTGTCTTGATCGAAAAAAGAAGATTGAATCGCTCTAGAATAAACATCCAAACCAAAAGCTTCAGCCTCTTCTGTAAATGTCAAATCTCCATTATTGAGGTATAGTATATTACGCAGGGCACTAGAATCTTTGTCATCTACTGGCCCAGAAGTACATACATATATATCTAGAAATCCATCATTATTGATATCGATCATGTTTACTCCAGTACACCACCTATCGATTTTAGGCAATGCGGTTTCAGTGATATCCTCAAACTGCATATTGCCTTTATTTAAATACAACTTGTTTTCTGAGTCATTTCCTGAAAAGAAAATATCAGAAAGCCCATCGTTATTTACGTCACCGATTCCGACTCCACCTCCATTATAGAAGTAATCAAAAACCATTGTATTTCTCTGCCAGGTTTCGTCTATTTCATTGATAAAGTCTATGCCCGTCACATCCGAATCCAAATTTTTAAACAACAAGCCTGAATGGGCTCTAGATGTAATAGATTCTGAACTATCCGTTGAGCATGAGTGCATCATGAGACAGCTTAAAAAAATAAATCCGGCAAGAATAATTATGCTATTCTTCATAGTTTTTTGAGATAAGAAGAGAGCCACAAAAGTATAAATTTATAGGCAAGCCCATAAATAATTTCATAGTCTTTAAGAGTTTATTAAATTGGCTTTAAGCCAATGTTTAAGACATCCTTCGTAAAATCCAATACTTGTTCTAAAACATAATCCGTATTGGTGTTAAATGTTCTATTGCCTATCACATGATTTTGACAAATGGCACAGTCCACAAACCGCTTACCTGTATCTGGGGTAGATATTTCATTATAAAAATCTCTCATACGATCTATAGAGATTACTTTATCCTGTTCCTCTTCGTTTTTGTTGTAAACCATAAGCATAACTGGATGATCGATCTTTTCAAAATGTTCGGTCCTCATTGTCATATTTAATAAGCTTTTTAGAGCAACGATCCCATCATTGTGATAGCTCTCATTCCAGTATTTTTTTTGTTCATCAGTATAGTGAGGAACTTTATGATATTCTGATCCCTGTATAATATTTAAAAGTTCTCTCCCCCATGGCATAATGACCAGCTCACTCGTGGTATCATATAAATCTATATTGGGCGACAGCATTATTTGAGCGACAATGGCATTATCGTATCCTCCTAAATAGGCCCCATAAGTACCTCCTGTCGAACATGAAACAAGGATTATTTTGTCCCCTAATAACTTTGCCACGGCAATGGCCTCTCTCGCACTATCTAACATTTTTTTTGGCGTAAGCCCCTTAAAAGTATCCTTAGATTTACGTCCACTATCTATTAATCTAGGTATATACAGATTAGCTCCTATCGCTTTTGCATAGCTTTCATGAATCTCTGACCCCTCCTCTCCACTTGCTGAAAATCCATGAAGATAAAGTACTACGTACTCCGTCTTTTCTTTAGAATCGGTATCATACCAGTGCAGTTTAGTCTCATTTCCAGCTTTGAGATCTGTAATCCGAGCGTCTCTATCTATGATATATTGCTGGACCTGATCTATTGTCAAATCCAATATAATCGGAGTCGGATCTAGTTCTTCAAACTCGGGTCTCGGACCGATGGCATAAATGATTCCCAGTACCAAAATCAAATTTGCTATGACGACTAATACCCTTCTCATACCTTATAAGTGTAATCTAATCACTAAGATATCTTTTAATACGGTTAAGTTCACGTGTGTTTTATAGGTAAATGCGATATTTGAGTATCTAAAATAATAAGACTCAATACATGATTAAGATTCTCGCCAATGATGGCATACATGAACTAGGTAAAACATTACTCGAGGAAGCTGGTTACTCTGTAGATCTCACAAAGATCTCACAGGAGGAATTACCTGCTAAACTCAATGAATATGATGTAATATGCGTCAGAAGTGCAACTAAAGTGAGGCAAGAACTCATCGATGCTTGCCCTAATCTCAAAATCATCGCTAGAGGTGGTGTAGGATTAGATAACATAGACGTAGACTATGCCAAGTCTAAAGGAGTAGAAGTGTACAATACACCATCGGCTTCTTCTAGATCAGTAGCAGAGCTTGCATTTTCTCATCTTTTTTCTCTGGCTCGATTTGTTTATAAAAGCAATCGTAATATGCCGAGTGATGGAGATTCAGAGTTTAAAACACTGAAAAAGTCGTTTTCTAAAGGTTTTGAGCTTAAAGGTAAAAAGCTCGGTATTATCGGATTCGGTAGAATCGGTCAAGAAACGGCTAAAATGGCTCTAGGTTTAGGAATGGAAGTACTGGCTGTAGATCCTTTTATGGAAAGTACAGAACTCTCTTTAAGTATTGCTGGCCAAGACATTAAAATCCCCGTAACTACAGTATCTATGGACCATATGCTCGCTCATGCGGATATGATCAGTCTGCATATTCCTTTTACAGGAAAAGCGGTATTGGGAACTGAAGAGTTTGATAAAATGAAAGATGGGATGGTTATCGCTAACTGTGCTCGAGGTGGTACGATAGATGAAGATGCTCTATTAGCAGCATTAGATTCTGGTAAAGTGGCTGCTGCAGGCTTAGATGTCTTTGAAAACGAGCCGACTCCTAGAAAAGACCTTCTCGCTCATCCTTCTATATCTCTTACTCCTCACATCGGTGCGAGTACTCAAGAGGCTCAAGAAAACATAGGAAGAGAATTAGCAGATCAGATTATCGGATATTTTAATCGATCTTAGAAACACAAGAATCCATAAAAAAGAGACCATAAAAAAAGCCCTAGTAAAATTTACTAGGGCTTTGGGATATATTGCATTAAATCTTTGAACATCCACTAGGATGTACGTTAAGACATATTACTTTGACTAAGTTGTAATTTAGGCCATTTTATTGACCATAGTCATCAGGCTACTTTTTAAGTTACCTGCTTTATTTTTGTGCCAAGTGTTTCTTTTAGCAAGTCTGTCGATCATGCTGATCACCTTTGGTAAATAATCTTTTGCCTCTTTAGAATCTTCCATTTCTCTCAATTTTGCAATGGCAGTTCTCGTAGATTTTTTATAGTATCTATTGCGAGTTCTTTTAACTGCATCTTGTCTGATTCTCTTTTGGGCTGATTTATGATGTGCCATAAAGCTAGTTTAAAATTTGGAGTGCAAAAGTAATGGTTATTATCCAATGAATAAAGACTTTTGACGATTTCTTTATAAAAAGAGAGAAGTTTTCAAAAATATCTTTTCAATAGGCTTGAAAATTAGCACAATTATTGGATTTTTACTGATTCGTATATACCTCATCAGAGGTGACTCAATATTTAAGAGCAAATTATGAAAGATTATAGCTACGTTTTTAACGCTGATCCAGGATTTATCGATGGCATGTATACCAAGTATGTCGAAAATCCAGGCCAAGTAGAAGATGGATGGAGAAGCTTTTTTGAAGGATTTGAATTTGGGAAAGATGCTCCAGCGGCTGCTTCTGATGTATCTGGTAATACCGGTGGTGCTGCGATATCTAAAAAGGAATTTTCGGTAAACGCGATCATTCATGGATTTAGAAGCCGAGGACACTTACTATCGACTACTAATCCCATCAGAGATCGTCGTGATCATAAGCCGTATCTAAATCTAGCAGATTACGGGCTCAGTGATGCTGATCTAAATGTAAAATTCAGTGCTGGTGCTGAAATAGGTTTAGAAAATGCTACACTCAAAGAAATCGTAGAACGACTACATGTTCTATATTCTGGCAATATCGGTTTTGAATACGCTCACATCGAAGATCGAGAAAAAAGGATGTGGCTCAGAGAGAAAATAGAAAAAAGATCACTGCAGGGTGACTACGGTCATAGCCTAGAAAAAAAGAAGCGAATATTAGAAAAGCTGAACGGCTCGGTTATGTTTGAGAAATTCCTACATACTAAGTACGTAGGTCAGAAAAGATTCTCGCTAGAAGGTGGCGAATCTGTCATAGCTGCTCTCGATGCGATCTTAAATACTGCGGGAGATGATAAGGTAGAGGAAGTACTGATAGGTATGGCCCACAGAGGAAGACTTAATGTACTCGCCAATATCATGGGAAAAACCTATGAGCATATCTTTAATGAATTTGAAGGAACAGCAGATCCAGATCTAAGTCAAGGTGACGGAGATGTAAAATATCATCTCGGTTACTCTAGTCAAGTACAAACTACTGGTGGAAAAATGATCAACCTTAAAATGGCTCCTAATCCATCACATCTAGAATCTGTAAATACGGTTTTAGAAGGTTTTGCAAGAGCCAAAGCAGATATCCTCTACGATAGCGATTATGACAAGATACTCCCTATCCTACTGCATGGTGACGCGGCACTAGCGGGACAAGGAATCGTATATGAAACGGTCCAGATGAGTCAGCTAGAAGGATATTATACAGGAGGAACGATACATATAGCCATCAATAATCAGATCGGGTTTACGACTGATTTTGATGACGCTCGATCATCGACCTATTGTACCTCAGTAGCTAGCCTTATACAAGCTCCCGTTTTTCATGTAAATGGAGACGATCCTGAGGCTCTAGTATGGGCGGTACAAGTAGCTACTGAATACAGACAAAAATTCAACAATGATGTCTTTATAGACATGGTATGTTATAGAAAACATGGCCATAACGAAGGAGATGACCCTAAGTTTACTCAGCCAGAAATGTACAAGTATATCGACTCTCATAAAAATCCGAGAGAGATGTACATCGACAAACTCACGACTCGAGGAGATGTAGAAGCTACCCTTGCAGAAAACCTAGAAAAAGAATTTTGGGCAGACCTACAACAACGA